>CAUYZA010000060.1:0-12045 GCA_963577225.1 Dehalococcoidia bacterium
CGTTACTGAGGTCCCAGCCCGACACGCCATCGGCCCCGCTCGCCCCTCGCTTCGTCTTGAGCGGGCGCAGGAAGTCGTTGGCGGCGATGTTCAGGATCGCGCGCTTGGTCCGATAGCCCTGAGGCCGCCGGTCGATCGCCCCCGCGAAACGACGCAGAACCATCTGCTCTCCTCACACCTCCGACGGGACCAGCTTAGGTCGCGAGCTCCACGATGGTCACGCCGTCTCCGCCCTCGTGCCGCTCGCCTCCGGCGAAAGTGGAAACCAGGGGATGCGAGCGCAGCATCTGCCGCACCGCCTGGCGCAGCGTCCCCGTGCCCTTGCCGTGCACGACTTCCAGGCGGCGGTTGCCCGCGCGGTAGGACCGATCGATGAACTCCTCGACGCTTGGCAGCGCCTCGTCCAGCGTTTGCCCGCGCACCTCGATCCGAGAGCCCGGATCGGGGGGTGGCTCCGGCAAACGGGTCTCGTGGTCGCCCGCGACCCGCCGTGGCGAACTGCGACGCGCGATCTGTTCGCTGTGCACCCGCGTTCGCAGGGCGCCCAACTGCACCTCCACGTAGCCGTCGCTGCCCACGACGGAGAGCGCCTCGCCCGGTTGATCGAGTCCGTCCAGAAAGACCGCGTCGCCGATCCCGATCGACGCCGGATCTGGCCGGCGCTCTCCGCGCTGGCGCGCGCGCCGCCTCTGATGGCTCACCCGCTCGGTCCGCACCCGCTCGACCCGCTCGCTGGCACGGTCGGCCTCGGCCACGGCCTCCTGCATCGACTCGCGTCGCTGCTTCGAGATCTGCTTCTCGGCGTTGCGGATCGAGCGCCGTAGCCCGGCCAGCTCGCGCTCCATCTCCTCCTGCGTGCGCTGGATCAGCGACTCGCGCTCATTCTCGACCTCGTCACGACGCTTCTGCAGGTTCTCACGGATCTCCTCCGCCTCCCGCCGCGCGAATTCCTCGGCGCGACGCGAGTCCTCCGCGGAACTGCGCTGCGCTTGCAGGTCATGAAGCAACGAGTCCACGCTGGCCTGGTCCGGCGACAGCTCCTCTTCCGCCTCGCGCAGCACGCTCTCCGGCATGCCCAGGCGTCGGGCGATCGCGATTGCGTTGCTGCGTCCGGGCAGGCCCATCAGGAGGCGGAACGTCGGCGCAAGGGTCTCTGTATCGAACTCCATCGACGCGTTGGTCAGCTGCGCCTCCGAGTGCGCGAAGACTTTGAGTTCGCTGTGGTGCGTCGTCGCCAGCACGTTGGCTCCGGCGCGCAACAGCTGCGACAAGATCGCCCGGCCCAGCGCCGCTCCCTCGGTGGGATCAGTACCGGCTCCCAGCTCGTCGAGCAGCACGAGGCTCTGCGCGTCGGCCGCATCCAGAATGCGGATGATGTTTGTCTGGTGCGCCGAAAACGTCGACAACGACTGCTCGATGCTTTGCTCGTCGCCGATATCCGCGTACACCCCGGTATAAACCGGCATCTGCGAGCCACGCTCCAGCGGCAGCGCCAGCCCGGCCTGTGCCATCAGCGCCAGCAGCCCCACCGTCTTCAGCGCCACGGTCTTACCCCCGGTGTTCGGCCCGGTGATTAGCACCCCGGGCGACTCGCCACCCACGACGAGCGATGTCGACACGATCTCCCCCGTCAGCAGGGGGTGCCGCCCGCTTTGGATTCGCAGCTCTGCCGGCGCTTCGACGATCCAATCGACGGGCTCTCCCGCGATCGGCAATCCAGCCTGTATCTCCGAGCCCAGCGACGACTTCGCCAACGCGAAATCGATCTCGCCCAGCGCCACCACCGACGTCAGGATCTCGCCCGCCGCCTCCCCCATCGCCTGGCTCAGCCTGCGCAGAATGCGCTCGATCTCGCGTTCCTCCGCCAGCCGCGCCTCACGCCAACGGTTGCCCTGCTCCACCGTCGATAGCGGCTCGACCCACACGGTCGCGCCCGACGACGAGGTGTCATGCACCACGCTGGGTAGCTGACCGCGCGCCTCGGACTTGAGCGGGATCACATAGCGCCCGTCGCGTTCCGTCACGATCGAATCCTGCGCGATGCCGTCGCTCACGGCGCGACGCAGGACCGCCTCGATCTGCCGCACGAGCCGGTCATGGGCCACCCGTGTCGCGCGTCGCAGCGGTTGAAGCTCTGGGCTGGCGTTGTCGCGGATCTGGCCTTTGTCGTCCAGCACGACATCGATCGCGTCGATCAGATCGCCGAACTCCCCGATCCGGCCCGCCACGGCGGAGAGGCCCGGTAGGTCTCGCGCCAGCGGAACCAGGTGGTTACGCGCGTAGCGTGCCGCGCGAAGAAATGATGCCACCCGCAGGATGTCCTCCGGCAACAGCCGTCCACCGCGTTGCGCCGTGCGTACCTCGTCGTGGACCTCCTCCACGCTGCTGAGGAAAAACGTCGGCTTGAGCCGTCGCGCCAAGGATGCCTCCGCCGTCAGCATCTGCCGACGCACGACATCGTCCAGATCGGGACTTGGCTCCAGCGCCTCGGCCTCCAGGCGCCCCGCCGGCGTCACGCAGTGCGCGGCGAGCCGCACGACGATCTTCTCGAACTCCAGGTAGGTCAGCGTCTTCGCGTCCACGCCTAGTTCGTCTTCCCGGCGTCGTGTTCCTCGAAGCGCCTCACCTCGAAGCGCTGCAGGTGAACCTCGTCCGAAACGCGAATCCCGGCCTTGCGCATCGCGATCGAGACTTGCTCCGCTGCGGAGTCGATCCCGTCCAGATCGGGCAGCAGCAGCCCGCGGAGCGACCCGCTCTCCACGATCACGCCGTAGCGGCGGGGGTCCAACTCGGCCGTGGAGTCGATCGGTTCAGATTCGCCCAGCACGTCGACCTTGTAGTGCAGCCCATCCAGCTCGTTCGCCTTCACCGCGTCGAAGCGTGGATCGCGCGACGCGGCCGCAATGGCGTTGCGGACCACCTCGTCCAGCAGCCGCTCCTCCGTCGCCTCTGTCGTGCCGATGCAGCCGCGCAGCTCGCCGCTGGCCGTCAGGATTGTGACGAACGCCCCATGGCGCTCGTCGCGCAACGACCCCTCGGCGAACGGCGCATCTTCCAGCACCTTCCCATCGCGCACGTACGCTTCCACAGCCGCTTTCGCGATCCGCACGATCGTCGGCGACTCGTCGATCGCGAGCGGTTCCGGCTCGCCATAGCCTCGCTCGTCGCCGATTTCCACCACGGCGGTCATGTAGCCCACCCCCCATGGTCCCTCGCTGGCCAGCACGCGCGGCTCCACCTCGAAGTGCGACAGCGCCCCCATCAGGAAGGCCACAGACGGAATTGAATCCTCCCCCGCCTGCATGCGGAACGTCGTCTCGAAGTTCAGGATTTCGTGTAGATCCCAGCGCCGGAAGGCCCGATGGAAGCGCTCCTCGAATTCCAGCGAGGCCGGATGGAAGCCGTAAGGTCCGTCTTCCTTGAGCGTGTGCGCGCCGTCGGCGCTGGCGATGATCGCCACGCGCCGCCCCAGCTTCGACGTCACCTCCGCCACGACGCGTCCCAGGGCATAGTGGTCGTCCGGCGCACCGAAGGAAACGGAGATCATCATCACCGGCACGTCGGGCACGGCCTCTTGCAGGTAGTAGAGCGGCACCCAGGCGGAGTGATCGTGCGGTTCCCAGTGATCGACCGCCTCGATTCGCACACCGCGATCTTTGGCTTCCTCCAGCGTGGCGTCGATTAGTTCCAAGTCCGGCTGGGCACGGAAGCGAACCTCGCTCGCCTCGAAACGGCTCAGGTCCCCCTCGAGCTCTCCGCGCAGGATGTGAAAGCGGTCGCGCGTCACGACGCCGTGGGGGCAGATGAAGACCAGCACGTCGGGCTGGCTCGCCGCAAGCCCCGTCTGCAGCTCAACCATCGCGTCGACCGTGTCCTGCACCTCATGCTGCCGCCCGCGTCCGACTTCGGGCACCAGGATCGGCGGGTGCGGTGTGACACAGGCGAAGACCGGCGGCATTTCTGTTCCTCAGTCTGGCGCACGCAGGCGAACTCGCCATCAAGTCTAAGGATGCGCGCAACCGGAAGGGATAAAGCGGAAGCCGGGAACTAGTCGGCCAGGGACGCGAGCACCTGTGCAACCACAGCGCCCATCGACCCAGATGCGATCGTGCGCGGATCAAACAGCACCGCGTCATCCGACACACGGGCGACCACCGGCGGAGAGCCAGTCCGCAGCCGCTCCGCCAGCCGCGCAGGCGTCAGCCCCTCCGGCAAGTCCTCCGCCTGTAGTGCCAGCACGAACGTGGGCAGGCTCTCCCCCGGCAGCGACCCGCCCCCCACCATCGACTCCGACTCCGCAACGCGCCCCCGCCCGATCCCATCCAGCAGCGCCTGCGCCTGGTCGCGAATCTCTTCCGGCGCTGCCGAGATCATGCGCCAAACCGGCACCGTCGACTCAGCCTCCCCCACGAAGTAGTGGGTCAGCGTCGCCGCCAACGCCGCGATCGTCGCCTTGTCGCAGCGGAGCGCCCGGGCCAGCGGGTGCCGCTTGAGCACGTCGACCAGATCCGCTCGGCCCGCGGCGATCCCGGCCTGCGGCCCGCCCAGCAACTTGTCGCCCGAAAACATCATCAGATCGACGCCAGCCGCCACGCTCTCTTGCGGCGTCGGCTCCGGCACCAGACCGTAGCGGGTCGTATCTAGCAAGCAGCCACTGCCCAAGTCGTCCAGCAAGAGCACTCCGTGTTCGTCGGCGACCGTGCGCAGCTCCCGTAACGACGGCTCCTCGGTGAATCCCACGATGCGGAAGTTGCTGGAGTGGACGCGAAGAATCGCGGCGGTGTTGTCCGTCACGGCGTTGGTGTAGTCCGACGCGCGCGTGCGATTCGTCGTCCCCACTTCGACGAGCTTCGCACCCGATTGGAGCATCACGTCCGGGATGCGGAACCCGCCGCCGATCTCGACGGCCTGCCCACGACTGATGATCACCTCGCGTCCCTGTGCCAGCGCCGAGAGCGACAGCAGCAGCGCCGAGGCGTTGTTGTTGACCGCGATCCCCGCCTCGACGCCGGTTAGCGCCTTGAGCAACTCCTGCAGGTGGTCCAGGCGTGAGCCCCGCCCGCCCGCCGCCAGGTCGAACTCGAGGTTGGAATACTCGCGCGAGACTGTCTCCATCGCCGCGCGGGCGGCCTCGGACAGTGGGGCGCGGCCGAGATTCGTGTGGATGATCACGCCGGTCGCGTTGATCGCCGCGACCAGCGACGGCCGCGAGGTCCGTTCGACGCTCGCCACCACCTCCGTCGCGAGTGCGGCGGCCAGCGCATCAGCGTCGATCGGGACGTCGCTCGCGGTTCCCTCCCCGTTCGACGACCGGATTCGGGCACGTGCCTGGTCCAAGACGTCGCGCACATGCTGCGTCAGTCGATCGCTGGGCAGGCGCGCTGTCAGCGTGGCGAGGCGCTCGTGCTGCAGCAGAGCGTCGACGCTGGGTAAACCACGGTACGGATTGGGCATATCGCACCTGTAACGGGCCGGATCGTAACACGCAGGGCGGTTGCTCCCGGCCGAAATTCGCTCGTATATTCGTTTACGACCGTTCTCAGGAGGACCTGTTGGCCAACTTGCGTATTCCGGGCCCCACCGCGTGCCCGCCCGACGTTCTTGAGTCCCTCAGCGCTCAAATGATTAATCACCGTGGCCCGGAGTTCGCCGCTTTGATTGAGCGTGTGACCGATCGGCTGCGCCCCTTCCTGGCGACCGACAACGACATTTTGATCCTCACCTGCAGCGGCTCCGGCGTGATGGAAGCGGCCGTCGTCAACACGCTTTCGCCGGGGGACAAGGTGCTCAGCATCAGCATCGGCGCCTTCGGCGACCGTTTCGGCCAGATTGCCGAGACGTACGACGCTGCGGTGACCGGCTACAGCGTCGAATGGGGCCAGGCGGCCGACCCCGCCGAGGTCGGGGCCGCCGTCGCCGAGGGCAACTACGACGCTGTCCTGCTCACCCACAACGAAACCTCGACCGGTGTCACCAACCCGCTCGAAGCCCTCTGCGCCGCGATCCACGCGGCGGACGCGAAACCGCTGATCATCGTCGACGCCGTCTCCTCGGCCGGCTGCATCCCCGTCGAGCCCGACGCCTGGGGCATCGACGTTCTGGTCACGGGTTCCCAAAAGGGTTGGCAGGTCCCGCCCGGCCTCTCCTTCGCAGTCGTTGGTCCGCGCGCCTGGGACGCCTATGATAGCTCCACGCTGCCCCGCTTCTATTTCGACTTCGGCAAGGCGCGCGACATGCTCTCAAAGGGCCAGACGCCGTACACGCCGGCCGTCTCGATCATGTACGGCCTGGACGTGGCGCTCGAGCGAATGAAGCGAGAGGGCCCCGAGGCCACCTTCGCGCGACACCACCGCATCGCCGAACGATGCCGCCGGGGCCTGGAAGCGCTCGGACTCGACCTCTTCGCGGATCGCAGCGTCGCCTCCGACACGGTGACCGCGGTCAACGTGCCCGACGGCGTGGCCGGCGCGGACCTCAACCGCCTGCTCAACGAGAAATACGACACCGTCATCGCAGGCGGTCAGGCCGCCCTGGCGGGAAAGATCTTCCGCATCGGGCATCTGGGCTGGGTCGAAGACGCGCACATCGATGACGCGGTCGAGGCAGTCGGTCACGCGCTGGCCGAACTCGGCTACGCCATCCCCGCTCGCACCTGACTGCGCAGCGCGCCCCATGAGTCCACGCATTCTGATCGCCGACCCCATCGCCCAGGAAGGGATCGACCGCCTGGCCGAGGCGGCCGATGTCGATCTGAAGACAGGGCTCGATCCGAAGGAGCTGCTCGCGATCATCGCCGACTACGACGCTCTAATTGTGCGCAGCGAGACGAAGGTCACCGCCGCCGTCATCGCGGCTGCTACCAAACTCCGCGCGATCGGCCGGGCCGGCGTCGGCGTCGACAATATCGACGTTGCCGCCGCGACCGAGCAGGGCATCGTCGTCGTCAACGCGCCCACCGGTAACACCATTTCCGCGGCGGAACTGGCCGTCGCGTTGCTGTTGGCGCTGGCGCGGAACCTGCCCGCGGCCGACACGAGCTTGCGCGGTGGCGCTTGGAAACGGGCTGACTTCATCGGTGTGGAGTTGCGCGGCAAGACGGCCGGCGTCGTGGGCTTAGGTCAGGTCGGCTCCGCCGTCGCCCGCCGGCTGGTGGCGATGGAGATGCGCGTTCTGGGGCACGACCCGTTCGTGCCCGACGATCGCGCGCGCCTGCTGGGCGTTGAACTGGTCGACTTGCCCACGCTGCTGCAGGAGTCTGACTTCATCACGCTGCACACCACACTTACCCCGGGCGCGCCCGCTCTGCTCGGCGCGGAACAACTCTCGGCCGTGAAGCCCGGCGTGCGCCTCGTCAACACCGCGCGTGGTGGCCTGATCGACGAGGCGGCCCTGCTCGACGCATTGGACGAAGGCCGCGTGGCCGGGGCCGCACTCGATGTCTTTGAGCACGAGCCCGCGACCGGCAATCCCCTCACACGCCACCCCAGGGTGATCGCAACGCCGCATCTCGGTGCCTCGACGCGCGAGGCGCAGGAGCGGGTCGCCGTCGACGTCGCGCGCGAGGTGCTGACCGTGCTCGATGGACATCCGGCTTCGACCGCGGTCAACGCCCCCTTCATCGACCCGGAGTCGCTCGACATGGTCGGGCCCTACCTCAGCGTTGCGCAGATGGTGGGCACGCTGGTCACGCAGCTGTCCGAGGGGCAGTTGCGCTCGGTCTCGATCGAGTACGGCGGTGACCTCGCGCTTCATGATGTGACGCCGCTCAAGGCGGCTGCCGTCGCCGGCCTGCTGGCGACGATCAGCGAGGAACATGTCAACCTCGTCTCGGTCAATAACATCATCGGCGGGCGCGGCTGGCAGGTCAGCGAACAAAAACTCCCGGACGCCGCGCCCTACACCAACACGATCACGATTTGCCTGACGACGGAGCAAGCCACCGTCTGTGTGACCGGCACGCTCGTCCACGACGAGCCGCGCATCGTTCAGATCGACGGCTTTCGCGTCGATGTCTCCCGTGGCGACCACGATCACGCGTACGGCCACATCCTCATGCTCCACAACGAGGACCGGCCCGGCCGGGTCGGTGCCGTCGGTGTCGCGCTTGGCACGATGGGCGTCAACATCAGCGCGATGGACGTGGGCAAGCGCGATGAAGTGGGCGAGGCGATCATGGTGCTCAGCGTCGATCGTGCGCTCGGCGCGGCCGAGATTGACGAGCTGCTCGCCGTCGACGGGATCGAGAAAGTCGTGCAGGTCGAGATCTAGGCAGCGGCCGAAACGGCCGTTTAGCGGAAGCTGTGTAAGACCAGACCGGTAGGCAGCTTGGGCATGAAATAGGTGCTCTTCTGCGGCATGCGGTCGCCCGCGTCGGCTGAGGCAAAGATCTCCTCCAGCGAGGGTGGATTGAGGAAGAACGCCGCCGACGCCGATCCGTTGGCCACCAGGCGCCGGGCGAGTTCGGCGTCGTGGGTGTAGGTCACCGCGTCGCCGCGGGCGCGGGCCGCTTCATCAATCCCAAACAACGGTTCCAGAACGACGTATTGCAGCAGCGCCGCGTCCAGCGTCGACCACGAGGCAGGCACGGAGCCCGGCATCGCCGACCGCGCCGCCTCGCCCGAGAGCAGGAGTTGGCCGCCGCCAATGCCAATTGCGCCGATCGTCGGTCCGTCGTCGCGCACGGAGGTCATTCCGCCCAGCAACGTGTTGAGCGCTGAGGGACCATCGCCCACGCCGAGGTCGCTGACCATGAAACGCTCGGCCAAACGCGAGGCGATGTCGTTGGGCAGCGGCACGTGCACGACGCGATGCGTCCCGCCCAGCAGCAGCCCCGGGTCGCTTGCCACGATCAGGCCCATCAGGACGAAGTTGTCCGGCTCGTCGCCGCTCCAGCTCGCACCGGCTTCGGCCGCGCGCGCATCCCGATCGGCCAGCGCCGCTTCGTAGCGATGGTGGCCGTCGGCCATGTAGACCGTGTCCGATGCCAGCGCCGAGCCAATCGCCTCGGCCGGCCCCGGGTCAGCGATCACCCGCAGCGTGTGTGTCTCTCCGGCGTAGTCCGTCCCCGACACCAACGGATCCGACTCCAACGCCTGGGCGATCAGCGTCGCTAGCGTCCCCGATCGATCGGGTAGCAGCGCCATCAGGGGCGAGACATCGGCTCCCACGGTTCCACGCAGGCGGCTACGTTCTTTGCGCGGCCCCGGCATCGTCCACTCATGTGGCAGCACTTCGCCCGAATCCCAGGGCGTGAGGCGTACTGCCCCGTACAGGCTCGTGCGCGTGTGCGATTGTCCGTTGTGCTGGAAGCCGTGCTCGGCTAGGTAGTACGACGGCGTCTCGTCCTGCAGCAACACCCCGGATTCGCGCCAAGAGTCGAAGAGTGCCGCCGCCGCCGCGGTGCCCGCCTCGCCCGAGGCGGACTCGATCTGCGTGATCTGATTGGGGTGGCTGCCGCGCAGCGCGGCTGCCTCCTCTTCCGTGATGATGTCGTAGGGCGGGCCGAGCACATCGCCCCACGACCCCACCGTCGCCGGGTCGAAGCGCACTCCGCGAAACGGCCGCACATCAGTCATCGCTCGCGCTCATCCCCTCCGCCGCTCGAAAATCGAGCGCGAGCATATCAGCCCTATCTGGCCGTGCTTGGGACGCCGCGCGTTGAACGTCGACGGCGCCCTCCGTAGTCTCGGATCGTGAACCAGCACTGCGTCTTCTGCGACATCGTCGCCGGCGTCGAGCCCGCCACCGTGCGCTACGAGGACGACGAAATGATCGTCTTCGACAACGTGCTGGGCTGGACCCGCTTGATGCTGCTGGCCGTGCCGAAACAGCACAAGTCGCAGACCGAACTCTGGCAGCACCTGGGGCGCGTGGGACGGATCGCGTCGGAGCAGGGACGCAAGTACGCTCCCGAAGGCTTTCGCGTCCTCTCCAACTTCGGCGGCTTCGGCATGCAGAGCCAGCCGCACGGCCATCTGCACGTACTCGATGGGACCGAGGCCAGCCTCCAGGTCAAGCGCGACTCACCCGTCTCAACGGGTGACGCCGTCGTCGAACATGGCACCGAACTGCTCCGCACTGACGCCGCGCTCTATTTCGACGCATCCGAGTTGGTCTCCGCCGACCTGCCACTCAACGCCGTCGCCGTCCCTCCCGAAGGCCGGCCCACGCAGGACGACTTCTGGCGCGACATCCACGAACTCGGCGAGGACGCCGCTGCCGTCGGCTGGTCCTCCAGCCCCAACGGATTCCGCCTGCTGGCCAACTTCCCCAGCCTGGAAGACGGCGGCTACGAAGAACGCGGGCACGTTCAGCTCATGGGCGGCACATTCTTGGGCCATTACGCCTGATCAGTCCGGACTGGGTGTGGTCTAGGCCTGCGCCGCGTCCCGCTCTGCCACAACCGACGCAATCACCGACTCCTGGATCTTGAACAGTTCGTAGATGCCGCTATCGGCGGCGTTCAGGATTTGGCTCAGCAGATCGCGCGAGAAGGCCGCCCCCTCCGCCGTGCTCTGCACCTCCACGTACTCCCCCGTTGACATCCGCACCAGGTTCGCGTCCACGTCCGCGCGCGAATCCTCTTCGTAGCAGAGGTCCAGCAGCACCTCGCCGTCGACCACGCCGACCGACGTCGCGGCCACCGCTGCCTTCATCGGCACCGCACTCAGTTGGCCGTCACGCACCATCTGCTCCATTGCCAGGTAGAGCGCCACGTACGACCCCGTAATCGCCGCCGTCCGCGTCCCCGCGTCGGCTTGGATCACGTCGCAATCGACGGTGAACGACCGCTCACCCAGCCGGTCCAAATCGACGACAGCCCGCAAGCTGCGCCCTATCAATCGCTGGATCTCCTGTGATCGCCCCCCGGTCGACCCGCGTTCCCGGTTCGTCCGAGTGTTCGTGGCGCGCGGCAGCATCGCGTACTCGGCCGTGACCCAGCCCGCCCCCGTGCCCCGCAACCAGCCCGGCACGCGTTCTTCCACCGAGACCGCGCAGAGCACCCGCGTCACCCCGGTGGAGATCAGCACGGATCCTTCCGCGTGCACCTGGAACCCGGGCTCCATCGACACGGGTCGCAGCTCGATCAGGTTCCGACCGTCAGTACGTTCCATTGCGCGGAGTGTATCGGCCCGCTCTCGCTCAGTCTCGAACCGACATACCACTCCGGCTGCTAGCGCACGGAGCGGTATGTCAGCGACACGCCATCCGAGCGCAGCCGGATCCTCCCATCGACGTCGGTGCGCAGCACCACCGTCGAGCCCGATTCATCCTCCAGCCGGCTCAGCACCTCGCCGTGCGGATGCCCGAACTGGTTCCCCGCACCCGCGCTGATCACGGCCAGCGACGGCCGCACCCGCCGCAGCAAGAGGTCCGTCGTCGACGTTGCGCTGCCGTGGTGTCCCACCTTGAGCACGTTCGACTGCAAGGTCCATGGCTCACGCGCCAGCGTCAGCTCTGCCCCCGCCTCAATGTCGGCCGTGAGCAGCATCGAGATCTCGCCGTGCCGCTGCCGCAGCACGATGCCGGAGTCGTTCAGCGCGTCCGGATCGACGATCGACGGTCCTAACACGTCCAGCACGACGCCCGCTCCGAGATCGATCAACATGCGAGGCTCCGCGACGACGACCCGGGTGCCGCTTGCTTCAGCCAGATCAAGCAGGCGTCGTCCCAGCGCGCGACTTGTGTGGACCGGGGAGATCAACAGTGTGCCCGCGTCGTAGCGCTCCAGCACGGAGAACAGACCGGCGATGTGATCCGCTTGTGGATGCGTGGCGACCATCACGTCGATTCGCCGCCGCCGCGGAAGCACCTCGCCCAGTTCGCGCAGGACGCCGCGTCCCTCAGGGCCGAGGTCGATCAGCAGTGTGGCGCCGGAGGGCGACACGGCCAGCAGGCTGTCGCCCTGACCGACGTCGAGCACGTGCAGGTCCAGGGTCGACAGGGCCGGCTGCAGCACCGCCGACCAGACCACGACGGAGAGCGCCGCGCCGATTCCGAGCGCCGCCGCCGCCGTCGGTGCCTCAAGCTTCCGCCAGCGTGGCG
>CAUYZA010000061.1:0-12014 GCA_963577225.1 Dehalococcoidia bacterium
CCTCGTGACCGGGATCTATCGCGACCGTCTGCGCAAAGTGGACGGCGCTTGGAAATTCGTCGAGCGCAACGTCTCCATCGATTCGGCCGACTAGCCGCCGCCCGGCAGCAGCGAAGGGAGCACGGCGTGAACCACGCTGATCGACTGACGATGCCCCTCGGCGACGCGATCTCTCCGGCGACGGACGACCTCGTTTGCTGCAGGTCATCTAAGAACTCCGACGCTGGGGCGACGCCCGTCACCAAGAGATGATCGCGCGCCTGCGTGCAGGCGACGTAGAGCAGGTGGCGTTCCGTCTCGTAGACCTCTTCGAGGTCTTCTTCGTCGGCGATGCTCTCGATGCGCGTTTGGAGAGGGAGGACCTCGTCGTTGCAGGCGGTGACGACCACCGCGCGGTATTCCAACCCCTTTGCGAGGTGCATCGTGCCGACCGCCACGGCGTCGCCTGCAGCGGCGGATTGAGGGTCCAACGTGACCGACGGTAGCCCGGCGGCCCGCACCGCGGTGATCGCCCGGTCCATCTCCGCCATGGACCGTACGAAGACGCCCATCTCGTGGGGTGGCAACCCCTCGGCATGACGCGCCCGAAGCCACGCGGCCACGACCGTCTGCTCGGCCTCGGGCGACTCCAACACCTCGATCTGCGGCTGGGAGCCGTTGAACGCCGAGACCGTTCCGCGCCGGGCCTCGCTGTTGCCATCCACGTCGCTCATCGCAGGAGGCAGCAGCAGGTCCGTCTGCCGGCGGATCTGGTGCGACGTGCGGTAATTCATGCGACGGGTCTGCGACCGCTCCCACACGTCGACGCCGAGGGAGCGCCAGGAGAAGGGCGTCTGGAAAATGCGCTGGCCCAGGTCGCCCGCGAAGAAGAGGCCGTTGGGGCGGTCGCCGGCGAGCGTGGCGAGGAAGCGGAGTTGGGGCACGCCGACATCCTGTGCCTCGTCGACGACCACGAAGTCAAAGGGCCTCTTCGCGCCTGAGGCAATCTGCGCGGTTGCCTCGGCGAAGATGCGGGGGATTGTCATGAGGCCCTGCTCGCTCAGATCGGTGCGCACACGCGCAAAGATCGACCAAAGGATCTGACGCTGCTGCTCGCCCAGGCGTGTCTTGCGGCCCAGCCGCGCGACATCGCGATATGCCTCCCAGGTGTCGAGTTGCCACGCGTCGACGACATCGCGCCACTCGGTTTCGAGGAAGTGCTCGCTGAATCGATCCGCGTCGCTCGCCTCGGACGCGTGGAGGAGGGATGCCCGGATCGCTACCGGGTCGGCGAGGCGCCAGAGAACGCGGCATCCGCCAAGGTCTTGACCAAGAATGGCTTCGAACGCGTGGACACCCCGGCCAACGAGGATCAGTACCGTCTCGGCATTCGCCCGCTGCCGCGCACGATGAACTGAACGTGGCTGGAGAGGCAGAGGGCCAGGCGCTAGACAGGCCCGAAGCGCTGCATGTCATTCGAGGCGTAGGACGCCACGGCCTGATCGGCGATGGCCGCCGTTTCCGCGGCCGCCGCGACGTCGGCCAAACGCGCCCCCGGAATCGCGCAGGTGACCTCGGCATTCGGCATGCCGGTGCGGACACGCGAGAGCTGGCAGCCAACACTCGCCGCCACCGCGCCCTCCTCCTTCGCCAGCGCCACGATGTGGCACTGGGGCTTGCCCTCAATCCGCAGCTCGGGCCAGGCATCATGCAACACCATCAGTTGCCGGCCGGTGAGCCGCAGCAAGATGACATCGGGATCGATTGGCGTCTCGGCCAGCGGCCCGTACGTGACTGCGCCCGGCGTCTCCTGGACGGTCGGGATCAGCGGTACAACATCTTCCGTCACCCAGTTGCATTCCAGGAGGGCGGCCACGTCCTCGTTGCCGGCGACGTCCTCCAGCGTCTTGAAGCCATGGGTGACGCTGCCCACCGAGCAGTTCGCATGATCGGCGGCCACCGTGGAGAACGTCCGCTCCGTGCCCTTCATCCAGAAGACGCAGCCCGCAGACACCCGACCGGTCCGCCCGTCCGCCAGCCGCTCGGGCATGGGATCCTCGAAGGTCGGCACCGACCCCGGGGGCTCCGCGGTGAAGGTGATGGCGATTGGGGCGGGACCTGGGCCGAACACCGTCGCGAGCCGCTCGGCAAGTACCTTCCAGTCCGTGGACATGGGCAACTCCCCGGTCAGGAGACTATCAGCTCCCCCATGATGGTGGGGGATGAATATCGGTGCCGGTACCGCGAGGATCACGTGGATGCGGTCGCGTAGGCGGGAACCGCGCAGCCTCGCGGTCCCCGTAGATCGTGCGGCAGATCGTGTGCAGGACAACCGGTCCGGTCGCCCCTCCGGGGACGCGCTCAAACTGATCTTCGGGGAAGGCGCGCCGCCGTGCTAGGTCATCGGCGCGGGCTCGTGCCCCGGCTCCCGCCATACCTGCACCCCCAAGTCCTGGGCCACCCGGTTCATCCGCGTGAGCGCGGCAGCGGCGGCGTCGAGTTCTGCGTCGTTGAGACGCTCCAGGATCGAGTGGATGTAGGCCCGACTCTCCAACGTCAACTCGGAGATCGTCTCCTGTCCGTGCGCAGTCAGGCCCGTGCGGACGACCCGGCGATCGTCCGGATCGGCGTGCCGTTCAACGAGATCGAGCTTGACGAGGCGGTCGATGATCCCGGTCACCGTCGACGGGCGCACCCCGAGATGAGTCGCGAGGTCGCCCGCCTTCAGGCCGCGCTGGGCGTTGAGGCGGTATAAGATGCGAAGCTGCGCCGTCGTCAGACCCTCTGCTTCCCAGCCCTCCAGGCGTGCCGGGTCACTGAGGGACGTGGCGTATTGGTACTCCGTCAGCACCAACTCCTTCAACTGCTCTCGGTTGAGATCGACCACGGGTGAATGCCTACTTCTGAATTGCACCGTCGAGTCGGCAGCAAGCTTCGGCCATGGGCCGCCAAGAGGCAAACTCTCCCGGCGGCGCTGCCGGGCGGAGCCGTTCCCGAGGTGAATGCCTGGTAGGCGGGCGGTGAACGACGGCAACCGTCACAGCAACGCAGGTAAACGACTTTGGAGTCCCGCAGTCGACGATGGTTCAGGTTGAGTGAGAAGTAAGGCTTTGCTGCGACGGGAAGCGTGCAGTGGGACTAGAGTGCGGGTATCCGTGCGGAGACGCACCGCGCAGGCACGGCCGCAAAGGGGATGCAGCATGGGGCTCATGGACACGATGAAGAGCTGGCTCGGTATGGGGACGTCGAAGGCGGCGGACGCCGCGGGCAGCGCCGCGGGCGCGGTCGGCGACGTGGCCGAGAAGGCGACCGATGTCGCCGGTGACGTGGCGAGCAGCGCGGCCAGCGCCGCTGGCTCCGTCGCCGACACGGCGCAGGACGCCGCTGGCAGTGTGCGAGATACGGCCGGCGCCGCAGTCGACATGGCGAAGGACGCGGTCAGCGGCGACGACGAGAGCGACGAGACCTAGATCCTGTCTGCCGGTCGCGTCTGCGCAGGCGGGCGAGCCCTGTCTGCGTACGAGCGCCCGTTGCGTCGCGCTCACCATCGCGGGCTGCGCCGAAGGCGCGCTCGTCACCGGCCTCAGGCAGGTGTTCTCTAGCCGGACGGTTCGGCCCGGGACATGATGAGTGGTGGCCCCTCGCGCCGAGTGGTCGACGCGATCGGCACTCGGTCGGGTCGGGTGCGATAGGAGGGGGCAGCGTGGGTTAGCCAGCCCGAACGTCCACAACCGCACGGACTCCTCCACGCCTCGGAGGGCGGCGGGCGCTCGCTCCGCGAACAGATACGGCTTTCCTGCGACCAATTCCTCACCACGTTGGTGCAGACGATCTCACCCGCCTCCGCCTGGTCCGTCACTCGCGCCGCGATCTGCACCGCCGTTCCGAAGAGATCGTCTTCCTCGGCGATTGGTTCGCCGGCGTTCAAGCCGATCTTCAGACTGAGGTCGGGGTTGGTGAGCTCGCCCTCAACGGCCATGGTCGATCGCCTTTAGGCGAGAAGCCTGGGCCGGTGCTCGGATGGGTGCGGGCTCTGCATTTGCTAGGTATCGGAAGGCCGGGCCGAGACGGAGCCTGGCCGGCCGCCCCCGCCTACGCTGCTCCCTCAGACGCGGAAGCTGCGCGCCAGACGCCCTGCTGCGTCGCCTCAGCCCGTGGCCAAGCCCAGGAAGGAGCCATCACACATGACTAAGGGAGGGCCGTTTCCCATCGCGGAATAGGCGATGTTCACCCCGTCGTCGGTGCGGGCGTATTGGATGGGGGGTGCGTCCATGCGGGGCAGTCTAGTCTGAGCGGCCTGAGCGTGTTCGCGCATCGATTTGGCAAGTGGAGGTTCTGATGCCGGTCTATTTCATCGTGCAAGAGAAGGTCTTGGACGAGGCGATGATGGAGGAGTACGGCAAGTTGGCCGGTCCGACGCTGGCGGGCGTGAATGTGAAGCCGCTGGTGGTCGACAACAATGTGCGGTCGATCGAGGGGGAGTGGCACGGGTCGCGGGTGGTGGTGCTGGAGTTCGACACGGAGGAGTCGTTCCGCGGTTGGTACAACTCCCCCGGCTATCAGGAGGCGGTCAAGCTGCGCCTGGCGGCGACGGACTCGCGCGGCATCCTGGCGCAAGGCGTGGAGTAGCGGAGCCCGTGGCCGGTCCGCTCTGCTCCAAGCAGCGACGCTCGCTAAGCTCGGGCGAGATCGGAGCGGCCATGGCCCGCGCTTTCGACGGCGTTCGCGTGATCGACCTGACGCAGGTCTTCGCCGGGCCGTACGCGACGCTGATGCTGGCGGGTCTCGGCGCCGATGTGGTCAAGCTGGAGCCGCTGGCGGGCGACCAGGGTCGTCGGCTGCTCGATCACGGCCCACTGGCCGCGGTGGGGATGTCGCCGGCTTTCATCGGGCTCAACGCGGGCAAGCGCTCGCTCGCGATCGATCTCAAGCGTCCCGAGGGCCTGGGCTTGGTACGACGGCTGGTTGAGTCGGCGGATGTCTTCGTCGAGAACTCACGGCCGGGCGCGATGGAGCGGCTGGGCCTGGGCTATGAGGCGCTCAGCGCCGTGCGTCCGGAGCTGATCTACTGCTCGATCTCCGGCTACGGACAGCAGGGCCCCCGTCGCGACGCGCCGGCCTACGACGGCGCGGTGCAGGCGTCGTCGGGGATGATGAGCATCGGCGGGGAGCCGGGGCAGGATCCGTTGCGGGTCGCGTTTCCGGTGATCGATATGACGACGGGGCTGAACGCCTGCATCGCGATCTCCAGCGCGCTCTACCGGCGGGCGACGCATGGCGCAGGACAGTTCCTGGACGTGGCGATGTTCGATTCCGCGCTGTCGATCATGTCGCCGGTCGTCAACAACTACCTGGTGGCGGGCACCGAGCCCTACCAAACCGGCAACAGCTCCCTCACGCTGCAGCCGACGACCGATCTGTTTCAGACCAAGAACGGCACGATGCAGATCGCGGCGCTGACGCTGGCGCAGATCGAATCGCTCTGCGCCACGCTGGGGCGGCCCGATCTGCTGGCCGATCCGCGCTTCGGTACGATCGCGGACCAGATCACGAATCGCGAAGCGATGCGGGCCGAGATCGCGCCGCTGTTCCTGGCGCGGACGCGGGCGGAGTGGGTGGAGATCCTGACGCAGGCGGGGGTGCCGGTGGGCCGAGTGGTGACGATACCGGAGGCGCTGGCGGAGCCGCAGGTGAAGGCGCGGCGGTTGCTCGTCGAGACGCCCGCGATTGATTTGCCGGAGCTGGCCGGCGAGCCGCTGACGATCGTCAATGCGGGCTGGGAGGCCGGTGATGAGGGGCCCGACAACGGGGCGGCGGCGCCGCGATTGGGCCAGCACTCCAACGAGGTACTGGGGGAGTTGGGACTGGAAGTGTCGGAGATTGCCGGGCTGCGCGATACGGGCGTAATCGTCTAGCCTGGGGCCGGACGTGGGGTGGTGAAGAACATGCGCCTACTTGCGCGCATGCCGGCTCTGCAGTCGGCAGATTACCGGTTTCTCTTTTACAATACGGTGCTGTCCGCCGCGGCGCGCTGGGCGCTCATGTTGGCGCGCGCCTGGCTGGTCTTCGAGTTGACGGACTCGACGGGCGCCGTGGCGATCGTGACGTTCGCCGGGATGGCGCCGTTCCTGTTCCTGGGTCCGCTGGGCGGCGCGATGGCGGACCGCTTCGATCGACGCCGCATGGCGATTGCCTCGGCGGTGCTCGGTGTGGCTTTTTCCGCGGCTCTGGGGCTCCTGGTAGTTACGGATGCGGTCGCAACCTGGCAGGTGGTGATCCTGGCGATCTTGCAAGGAACGTCGATGGCGATGGTGGCTCCGGCGCAAGACGCGCTGATGCCCAATCTGGTCGATCGGCAGCATCTGCTGAATGCGGTGGCGTTATCCGGACTCGCTCGACACGGGTCCCGTGTTGCAGGGCCGTTGGCAGGCGGCATCGTTCTGGCGACGTTGGGTGCGGGCGCGGCCTTCTTCGTTTCGGCTGGGCTGCTCGCTTTGGCCGTGCTGCAGTTGACCCGGATTCGCTGGCAGCCGGAGCGGCGAGTGGAGTCGACGCGGTCCCCGCTGAGTGGGCTTGGCCTGGATGTGGCAGAAGGGTTTCGGTACTCCTGGCAGGACCGCCGGGTTCGGTTGATCCTGATGCTGCTGGGCGCGCATTGCGGGCTGACGATGGCCTTCGACGCGCTGATGCCACGGCTGGCGACGGACGTTGGCGGGGGCAGCACGACGTTCACCGCGATCCTCGTGGGCGTTGGGGTGGGGGCGTTCGCGGGCACGCTGGCGCTGTCGCTGGTGCGCGACGAGGAGACGCGGGGACGGGCGTACGCGGTGACGGGCTTGGCTAGCGGCATGGCGATGATCGTGCTGGGTCTCGCGCAGACGCCGGTGGTAGCGGTGATCGGCGCGGGTCTGGCCGGCGCGAGCCAGGCGACTTACATGGCCATCTCGGCCACGCTGATCCAGGCGATCATTCCGGATCATCTGCGGGGGCGGGTGATGTCGCTGTATCTGATGATTGCCGCCGGACATATGGCGTTCATGAACCTGGGCTTCGGCTTCTTCGCGGACGGGACGGGCGTGCGCGTGCTGCTCGTGGGACCGGGCGTGATTTGGGTGGCGCTGTTCCTGCTGGCGACGCTGACCCGGACGGACCTGCGCTACCTGCTGAGGCGGGGCGTGTTCGTGCCCGTCGAGGGCACGGCTGTGCCAACCGGCGGGCGCTAACTCGCGGTGTCGTAGCTCTCGTAGCCGACTTCGATCTCGAGGCGGTCGGCGATCCAGTTGCGCATCACGGAGCGCACGCGCTCGACGCGGCGGTGAGTCGGCGCGGCCTCCTCCAACGGCTCGGTATAGAGGTGACCGAGGCCAGCCTTGAGCAGCATCGCCTCGCCGACCAGGCCGAAGCCGGGTCCGCCCAAGCGGCCCAACGCGGTGCGGACCAGGCCCGGATCGAGCGGGCCGAGCCGCATTCCCTTTTCGGAGGCGATCGCGAGCAGCATCTCGCCGGAGTTGCGGACCGATCCGCCCAGCGACTCGTGGATCAAGCGGATCATGTCCCGCGTCATGCGATCGAAGTCGGCGCCCATCTTGGGCAGCCAGCCGGGGACGCGGTCTTGGAGATCGGGCAGCAGGACCTGGCCGGGCATCTGGAAGTGCACGAGCGCCTCGCTGATGTGACCGAGCAGGTGGGGCTGCGCCTCGAGTTGGAGGGCCGTCATGTCGCGGTACCAAAGGGTGTGCAGCGTCTCGCGTTGCTTGATTCTGTTGGCGATCTGCGCCGCTTCCGGGGCGGAGTCGCGCACGAGCGACGCGATCAGGCCGTGCCAGTTGTCCGTCAGATACTCCTGCACCATGCCGAATGTGGTCAGGTGGATCGGAGTGTCACCGGAGGTGTGGAGATATTCGGCCTCGCGGGTCTCACGGATCTCGCGTTCGAGCTCGGCTTCGCTGAAGCCGAGGTCCAGAAACATGCTGCGGTAGGGCGCGTAGTGGGTGCGCTCGTCGGGCGCCCAGACGTTCGTCGTGAAGCGCGCCAGCCAGGTGGCGTCGTAGCGCATGGCGCGCTCGTGGATCGCGTAGGCGTAGCTGTCGGTCGCGGATTCGGTCAGCATCGCCAGCTTGAGGATGCCGATGAAGTCCTCATGCGAGATCGACTCAGGCAGTGTTGAGAGCGCCGGACGTAGGTTGAGCTGCTCCTGGAAGCTTTGAAGCTCTTCAGGCTCGACGAATTTGCCAGGGTTGGTCTCGATCCGGTCGACGAGCGCCTCAAGCTGGCGCTCGGCCGCGACCGGCATGTCGTATTGCATCGTGGTCAAGAGGGCCTCCGCCGCACAAACCAGGCTGGATCTGAACGCTTACATCCTAGCGCCCACCACGGGTGTCGCTAGGTCTGGGTTACGAGAGTCGGCCCGGCCGGAAGCAGAGGCGCGCTCGCCGATTCGCTGATCGCGCCTTGTGACGTTTCGCGCCGGGACCCCGCCCGTCCCGAATCCGCGCCGAGCTGGAGACCAGCTCCATCTGGGCGGCGGGTAGGTCTCTACGCGGTGTTGAGCGCGGCGTCGACCTTGTCGCCGGCGTTGTTGACACGTCCTGGCCGGAGGGCGAAGACGGCGGCGGCCAGCGGCACGATGATGACGGCGGCGCCGAGGGCGTAGGCCAACATCGTCAGCCCTTCTTCGTCGCGCCGGAGATCGCGCTGCAGCTTGTGATCGTGCATTCGGACGGCGATGCGCTGGGTGAAGCTCTTCATGTGACAGTCCTCCCTTTGATCGTGAGGGCGAAGCGTTCGCCATCACGTGACTGCTTTGTCTCTTGCCGGATCCGGCGGACCCGGCGAACTGGCCCTCCCCCAACGGGGGAGGCTGGTTCCTAGGTGTTCGCATCACCCCGTCGAGGCGATTGGCGGCCTCGCTCACGGTGTCGCCACCGAATAAGAACAGGGCTGCGGCGAGCGGGGCGATGACGAGCGCGGCGCCAAGGGCTTAGGCCAGAATGGTCAGCCCGGCCTCATCATGGCGGGCGCGCAGGGCTCGGTCGTGGAATCGCACGAGGCCGCGGATGCACGCGTCTGCCATCTGGTGATGTCCTCTCTTACGGCGCGCTAGGCGCAGGTGGGTTACTGCTGATTAGACCCGCAGGGCACTGGAGCGTGACGCGAGGCCGCGGATCGCCGGGGCGATCTGCATCGGACGACGCGATCCAGCGATCCGTCAGGAGTTGGGTGGCGGGTATAGTCAGTTCACAATGTTTCGCGTGACGATCGTGACCGGCGACGATGCCCTGGGCGACCAACTTGAGCCGCTCCTGGCAGCGGATGGGTTCGAAGTCGTACGGCTGCCTGGGCCGAACGCCGAAGCGGAGCCCGATCCGGCCGCCGCGCCGGATGTACTCGCGCTCGACTTGCGCGGCGCGGTTCCCGCTCTCGTCACGCCCTATCAGGATGCCTGGCCCGACAGCGATGTAATCGGCATTTTGGCCGCGGCACAGGTCAGCCAGCTTGACCCAGCCGCCGGCTTGGATGACTTCATCGCCCTGCCGCTGCAACCGGCCGAATTTCTGGCGCGCGTCCATCAGATCCTCTGGCGGCACGGCCGTGGCGCTTCGCGCAACACCATCGCGGCGGGCGACCTGGTGCTGGACCTGTCGAACTACCAGGTTTTCGAGTCCGGCCGCCCGATTACGCTGACTTACAAGGAGTACGAGCTGTTGCGTTTCCTGATGACGCATGCCGGCACGGTGTTCAACCGCGAAACCGTGCTCAACCGGGTCTGGGGCTACAACTACTACGGTGGGTCACGGACGGTCGACGTGCATATCCGGCGCCTCCGCAGCAAGCTGGACGGCTCCCGCTTTGACTACATCGAAACGGTCCGCAATGTGGGCTATCGCTTCGCTCAGTCCCTTCGCTAAACGACGCGGCGGAGTCCGCGCAGGCCGGGTCGGGCGTCGTCTAAGCCAGGCAGGCGCGCGTCCGATCGGGCGGGCGCCCATGCTCGGGGCGCTGCTCGGCGGATTCTTGCTGGTCGCCTGCGGCGGTGACGACGGGCTGGCCAGCGATCGTGCGCTGACCACGCGTGAGGCGTCCGCTGAGCAGGCGGATGAGGCCGCGCAGACAAGCGCGACTGAGCAAGATGCCCCCACGACGGATGACGCCGAGTTGGCGGATTCCGCGGTGGACAGCGAGCTGCTGAACGCGGGATTGCCTCCCGACGTCGCGCTCGGGACGACGGTCGCGGACACGACCGACCTTCCCGGCGTGCCTCTGCTACGTGCGATCGCCGCCCAGAATGCTGACGTGTCGCAGGCGTTCGCTGGCCTGCGCCTGCCGGACGGAGCGACGTGGGAGCCTGATGTGTTGCAGGCGGTGCTGCGCGTGGAGGAGGTCTACCGCGTCGTCTATGCTTCCATCAGCGACGACAGCATGGTGATCGTCTCGATCGATCTCTCGCGCCACGCCGATGCCGCGGGCGCACAGCAGCTACAGGAGATCATCGGCCAGCAGCCGCTCGCCTCGGGCGAGGTGGTCGTGCCGATCCCGCCCGCGGATCAATTGCCGGGCGCGACAGCGACCGGCTATGCCGTGTCGGCCGATCCGCAGGCGTCGATCATCTCGTTGTTGGTGGGATTACTCTCCACTTCGCTCGTGGTGGTGGACGGCAACGTCGCGATCCAGGTGAAGGTTGCGGTGGGCGGGCGGCCACTCGCATCCCCGGCGGCGGCGGCAGCCGATGTGGCGCGTCAGCAACTCGCGCGGCCGGCGCGGGCGCGCGAGGGAGATGTGGTCGCGGCGCTGACGATCGGGCTCCCGGTGGCCTCGATCGACGAAATCCTGGCCGGAATTCCCTCCTCCTTCGCCGGCTTTCAGCAGCTCGGCGCCGACGGCGACGGCGAACAGGCCGTAATCCGCTACGCCAGCCCCACCGGCGAGGTGGTGCTGGCGGTGATTAACGCCTTCGACGACGTGGGGCGGTGGTCGTGACGGACTTTGCGGTGCAGCAGCCGGGCGGGCTGTTGGGCTTTACTAGTGCGGGGATCGCCTCATTCGAGGTGTTCGAGGCCGAGCCACTGCTGGACGAGATCCTTCCGGGCACGCTCGGGAGCAGCGCCCGCTGGCGTGTGCGATCAGACGAAAATTGAGCTGTGGGACGACGTGCTGGCCTTTCGGCGTGGCACGGTCTGGGTGTTTCTGCAGGGCATCAGTCCCGAAGCCGGGGGAACGCCGGTTGTGGACCTGGGGCTGTTGATCGATGGGATTCTGTTGGGGATCTTCGCTCAGTCCTGAGCAGTCGGCCAGGACGTGGCGGAGTTCATGCGACCGTAACCTGTTGACCACGAGCGGAGCCGGGTCGTTCGTATACTTCTCTGCACGGGCCGAAAGGACGACGTATGGTCGCGGAGACTACCGAATACGTTCTTGCCACGGCGCGCGAGAACGACGTCAAGTTCATCCGCCTTTGGTTCACGGACATTCTCGGGTCGCTGAAGTCGTTCGCGATCACGGTCAGTGAGCTGGAGAAGGCGCTGGAAGAGGGCATGTCGTTCGACGGATCGTCGATTGAGGGCTTTGCCCGCATCGACGAGTCGGACATGATCGCGAAACCGGATCCCAGCACGTTCGTGGTGCTGCCCTGGCGGCCGCAGCAGCAGCGCGTGGCGCGCATGATCTGCGATGTCCACCTGCCGGACGGCACGCCGTTCGAAGGTGATCCGCGTCACGTATTGCGGCGCCAACTGGCCCGCGCGGCCGAGTTGGGCTACTCGTACTACGTGGGGCCGGAGATCGAGTACTTCTACTTCAAGGCGCCCGACGACCCGACCCCAATCGATGCAGGCGGCTACTTCGATCTGACGCCGCTGGACGCCGCCTCGGATCTGCGTCGAGAAACGGTGCTGACGCTGGAGGAGATGGGTATCCCGGTGGAGTACAGCCACCACGAGGTGGCGCCGTCGCAACACGAGATCGATCTGCGCTATACGGACGCGATGACGATGGCCGACTCGGCCATGACGTACCGCCTGGTGGTCAAAGAGGTGGCG
>CAUYZA010000062.1:0-11953 GCA_963577225.1 Dehalococcoidia bacterium
GTGGTTCCCGCGCAACCGGAATTTTGGGACGTCGACCCGTTCGAAGGGGTAATCAAGGACGGCTGCATCTGGGGTCGTGGCGCGCTGGACATGAAGGGCATGGGCGTGCTGGAGCTGATGGTGATGCTGCTCTTTAAGCGGCACGGCATCCAGCCGTCGCGTGACCTGATCTTTCTCGCCGTGGCCGACGAAGAGACCGGCTCGTCGATGGGGATCGAATGGCTCGACTCGAACCGGCCGCAGTGGTTATCGGAGCCGGAGTTCGCGATCAACGAGGGCGGCATGGGCACGCTCAACTTCCTCGGCTCCAACCGGCCCGTCTTCGCGGCGGCGCCGGCTGAGAAGGGGCCGCTCTGGCTCAAGCTGCGCGCCGAAGGCCGGCCGGGCCACGGCTCGGTGCCGCACGGCGACAACTCCGTCGAGAAGCTGGCGCGCGCGCTGATCGCGATTCAAGACTGGGAACGCGCGATGACCGTGCAACCGATCACGGAGCAGGTGATCGCCGAGCTGCGCCGCGCCGACGCGTGGGCCGGCAGCAACCCCACGCCTGAGGAACTCGCAGACCGGCACCCCGCCTTCCGCGCGGCGATGATGAACACGGTCTCGCCCACCACGTTGGCGGGCGGGATTAAGCACAACGTGATCCCCGCCTTCACCGAAGCGACGCTGGATTGCCGGCTGCTGCCTGGCGAAGACCACGACGCCTTCATCGACCAGATGCGCGAAGTAATCGACGATCCGGACATCGCGATCGACACCGTGATGCAGTCGGAGTCCGGCTTCTCGGACTTCGAGACGGAGCTTGTCGGGATCATGCACGACGTTGTCACGGAGCAAGTCGAGGGCGCACTCTTGGTGCCGATGACCACGGTGGGCTTCACCGACTCGCGCGTCCTGCGTCGACGCGGGGTGCAGTCGTACGGCTTCGTGCCCACGCTGATGGACTCGTCGTTGGCGGCCGGCATCCACGGCCACAACGAGCGCGTCCCGATCGAGTCGCTGCGCACGGGCATCCAGATCCTGTTCGAGGTCGTGCGAAGGTTCACCGCCTAAGGGCGGGGCTGCGCCAGCGCCCCACGCGTGGCATGCTCCCCACAGGCGACGGCGAAGGGACACCGCGATGGCAGTCGAAGCCGCACTCGAAGGCAAGTGGGCGTTGATCCTGGGCGCGTCGAGCGGCTTCGGCGGTGCCGCCGCCCGCGGCTTCGCCGCCGCCGGCATGAACGTCGTCGGCGTCCACCTCGATCGACGCGCCACGCAAGGCAACGTCGACGCAATCGTGGCCGACATCGAGGCCGCAGGGCGCGAGGCCCTCTTCATCAACATGAACGCCGCCGACGCCGAGAAGCGCGCCGACGCACTCGACCAGATGCGCGCCAAGCTCGATGACGGATCCCCCATCCGCATCCTCATGCACTCGCTGGCCTTTGGCACGCTCGGCCCCTACGTCAATACCGAAGAGCCGGGCGGCCGTCAGATCAGCCAGCGCCAACTGGAGATGACACTCGACGTCATGGCCAACTCGCTGGTCTATTGGGTGCAGGGCATGATGGCCCGCGACCTGCTCGGCAAGGGCAGCAAGATCTACGGCATGACCAGCGCCGGCGACGCTCGCGTGATCCCGCAGTACGCCGCCGTCTCGGCAGCCAAAGCGACGCTGGGCTCGCACCTGCGCCAACTCGCGGTGGAGTTGGGACCGCTGGGAATCGCGGCCAACGCGATCAAGGCGGGCGTGACGCAGACCCCAGCGCTCGACAAGATCCCCGCCGCCGGTGCACTGATGGACTTCGCCAGGGAGCACAACCCCTCGCAGCGCGTCACGACCACGGAAGACGTCGCGCAGGCGCTGATCCGACTCTCAATCGACGACTCGAACTGGCTGACCGGCAACACGATCAATGTCGACGGCGGCGAGGACATCGTCGTCCTCTAGCCGCGGCCCACGTTCAGCGGCTCCGTTCACGTAACGACCCCATCAGACGCTCCCGTCCGCGTACCTTTGCCGCGACTTCCAGTCCCCGTGTGAGTTCGGCGCTCGCTGAAACACATCGGAACGACCAGACAGGAATCGCACATGACCCCCGCGCCGACGACCGCCGACTACCCTGCCCGACTCTCGATCGACTACTCAGACCGGTCGCTCAACCGTCTCAGCACGCTGCTGCGCCCTATCTACGCGATCCCCAGCATCCTCGTGCTCCTGCTCCTCGGCGGCAGTAATGGTCGCGGCGGGGGCGGTGCCGGTATCCAACTCATTCTTGGCCCACTCGTCATGATTCTCTTCCGGCGCAAGTACCCACGCTGGTGGTTCGACTGGAACCTGGAGTTCCAGCGCTTCTCGACCCGCGTCATCGCCTACCTGCTCCTGATCGGCGACCAATGGCCCTCGACCGATGACGATCAGGCCGTCCATCTCGAACTCGACTACCCGGACGCCGGCCAGGACCTCAATCGCTGGCTGCCTCCCTTCAAATGGCTCCTCGTGCTGCCGCACGTCGTCGTGCTCGCCGTACTCTGGTTCGCCGTCGGGCTCTGCGTCCTCGCGGCCTGGTTCGCAATCCTGTTCACCGGCCGCTATCCGCGCGGCCTGTTCGACTTCGTGGTTGGCGTTATGCGCTGGAGCCTGCGCGTCAACGCCTATGCCTTGCTGCTGATCACCGACCGCTACCCACCCTTCAGCACCGACTAGCGACGTAAGCCAGCGCAGGGAGCCGCATCAGGCATCCGTCCTCGCAGCGTTTGACACCAACCGACGCCTCTCCGACCCTGATGCCTGGTTGTTCGGGTGCGACAAACCATTCCCGCGTCCCCGGAGAGGACTGACATGGCCGACCCGATTGCGGGCCAGACGGCGATTTGCGGCCTGGGCGTCACCGAAATGGGCAAGATCTACGGGCATGACTCCTACTGGTTCGCCTCCGAAGCGATCAAACTGGCCGTCGAGGACGCGGGGATCGACAAGAAGGATATCGACGGCTTGTTGATCAACCCCGGCATCACCTCGTTCCTCGGTGGCGGGATCAGCATCCCGCTGCAAAACCACCTCGGGTTGCGCAACCTGCGACTGCTCAACCACATGAACTCGTTTGGCGCGACCGCGATCGGGATGGTCCACTACGCCGCCATGGCGGTGAATCACGGCATGGCCAACTATGTGGTTTGCGTCTTCGCCGACGCGCCCCTGCAGAAGGGCGGCAGCGCCGGAGCGGCCTACGGCGGCGGCCGCAATCGCGGTCCGGAAGGCATGGCCAGTCTCGGCCCCGCCTACGGCTTCTACGGCGCCAACACCGGCTACGCGCTGGCGGCGCGCCGCTACATGGAGACCTACGGGGTGGAGCAAGAGAAGCTGGGCAACGTCGCCGTCGCCCAGCGCCAATGGGCGACGACGAACCCCCACGCCACCATGCGCGACCCGATCACGATGGAGGACTACGACAACAGCCGCTGGATCATCGAGCCCTTCCACCTGCTCGACTGCTGTCTCGTCTCGAACGGCGCCGTCGCCGTGATCGTGACGACGGCGGAGCGCGCGCAGGCCGCCAAATCGGATCCCGCCTACGTGCTGGGCATGGGCCAGGGCCACCCCGGCAACCTGGCGCACAGCTCCGTCGAAACGATGACGACGTCCGGCGCCACGCTGGCCGGCGAGACGGCCTTCAACATGGCCGCCATCGACCGCGACGCGATCGACGTCTGCGAGTTTTACGATTGCTACACCTACACCGTGCTGCGCACGCTCGAGGACTACGGCTTCTGCGGCAAAGGCGAGGCGGGCGACTTCGTCGCCGACGGCCGCACCGCGCCCGGCGGCTCGTTCCCGCTCAACACCGGCGGCGGACAGCTCAGCTCGTTCTATATGTGGGGCATGACCCCCGTCGCAGAGGGCGTCGCGCAGGCGCGCGGCTCCGCCGGCGAGCGGCAAGTCGAGAAACACGACGCCGTGCTGATCTCCGGCAACGGCGGCACGCTCGACACCCACGGCACGCTGATCCTCAGTCCACGACAGAATTAGGGTCGAAGCACCTCTCATGTCCAACTACGCCAAGCCGCTCCCCGTCCCCAACGAGGACACCCAGCCCTGGTTCGACGGCTGCAAGCAGCACAAGCTGCTGCTGCAGTACTTCCCCAGCGCCGACTGGTGGCAGTTCCCCTACTCGGAACGCTGCCAGGAGGATTGGTCGACGGACTGGGAGTGGCGCGAGTCGAAGGGCGAAGGCACCGTCTACACCTGGGGTCTGATGCACCAGGTTTACCACCCCTCGTGGGGCGAGGAGGTCCCGTACGTGCTCGCCGTCGTCGAACTCGACGAGGGTCCGCGCATGAACACGACGCTGATCAACGTCGAGCACGACCAGATCCAGTGCGGCATGCGCGTCAAGGTCGCCTTCGACGATGTGACCGACGAGATCACGCTGCCCAAGTTCGAACCCGCCTAGCGGCCAGCGCGCCGTGCCAGACCAGGCCGTGCCATACCAGGAAGGCCCCGGCCAGCAGGTAACGTCGGATCTGCCGCTGGCGGGCGTTCGCGTCGTCGATCTGACCTGGATCGTGGCCGGGCCCACGTGCACGCGGCTGATGGCCGACTTCGGCGCCGAGGTGATCCGCATCGAGAACCAGCAGACGCTCGACAGCGTCCGCTTCGGACGGCCCCACCCCGGCGGCTTCGACCCGCCGGACTCGTCGGGCTTCTTCTCGTGGCTCAACCGCAACAAGCGATCGATCACGCTCAACGTGCGTCACCCCGACGGCATGGCCGTGCTCAAGAAACTGATCGCCCTGTCCGACGTCGTGATCGAGAACTACTCCAGCTACGTGATGGAGCGCTGGGGCCTCGGCTACGACGAGTTGCGCGCGCTGCGCGAGGACGTGATCTACGTCTCGCTGAGCGGCTTCGGCCACTCCGGTCGCGACCGGCACTATTCGACTTGGGGGCCGACGGCGCAGGCGCTGAGCGGCTTGACCGCTATGTCCGGACTGCCGGGCCAGCCCTCGGCGGGCTGGGGCTATTCGTACATGGACCACACCGCAGGCTACTCGGCCATGATCGCGACGCTGGCCGCCCTGCGCCATCGACAGACGACCGGCGAGGGCCAGCAAATCGACCTCTCCCAGGTCGAGGCGGGGGCCGTCCTCTGCGGCCCTGCCATCCTCGACAAGACCGTCAACGACCGCGGCTATCGCTCGCCGCACAACCCGCCCGGCAACCGGGCGGCCTGGCCCAAAGTGGCGCCGCACAACAGCTACCTCTGCGACGGCGACCCCGCTGACGCCGGGTCGTGGCTGATGATCACCTGCGAGAGCCACGACCAGTGGGCCGCGCTTTGCGCCACAGCCGGGCGCGACGAATGGGCCGTCGACGACCGCTTCGCCACGATGCCCACCCGCCTCCGCAACCAGGACGCCGTGGATGAGTTGATCGGCGAGTGGACGCGAGGGCAGAGTGCGACGGCTCTGATGGAGCGCCTGCAGGCGGCGGGCGTGCCGGCCGGCGTCGTGCAGGATCTGCCGTCGATCGTCTACCACGATCCCCAGATCCAGAGTCGCGAGTTCATCGTCACGAACTCCCACGAAGTGCTGGGCGAGCATCTGACCGACGGCACGCCGGCGAAGCTCTCTCGCACGCCCGCACAGCGACGCGCGGCGGGCCCGCGGCTGGGCGCCGACAACGAGGCGATTCTGGGCGACCTACTCGGCTACGACGACGACGCGCGTATGCAACTCCTGATCGACGGAGCGCTGGGATGAGCGGCCCGCTCGATGGAATCCGCGTCCTGGACCTGTGCGACCCCAAGGGGCAGTACATGGGACGGCTGCTGGCCTCGCATGGCGCCGACGTGATCAAAGTCGAGCCGCTCGCGGGCGATCCCGGCCGCCGCATCGGCCCCTTCGTCGACGACGTGGCGGGCGTGAACCGCTCGCTGTTCTGGTGGTACTACAACGCCGACAAGCGCTCGGTCGCGATCGACCTCTGCCAGCCGGACGGCGCGGCGCTCATCCGTCGCCTGGCCGCGAATGTGGACGTGGTCCTGGAGTCGTTCGCGCCGGGGACGCTGGCGGAGCTGGGACTCGACTACGCCAAGCTCAGCGCCGATCACCCGGAGTTGGTCATGACCAGCCTGACGCCGTTCGGGCAGGACGGTCCGCGCGCGAACTGGGCCTGGTCCGACGCCGTCGGGCTGGCACTGGCTGGACCGATGTCGCTCTGCGGCTACGACGACCTGCCCGGCACGCCACCGATCCGGCCGACTGAGCACCAGGCCTTCCACATCGGCTCGCACTTTGGCGCGGCGGGAACGCTGGTGGCGTTGTTGGAGCGAGCCGAGTCGGGCCGGGGCCAGTACGTCGATGCGTCGATTCACGAAGCCTGCGCCACGACGACCGAAGCGGGCATGCCCTACGCGCTGTTCGAGCGCCAGCCGCTGCGGCGACAGACGGGACGCCACGCCGCGGCCCGCCCCACGGAGCCCTGGAATTACCCCGCCTCGGATGGACGCGCGATCAATATCTTCGGCATGCCGCGCGGCGACGCCGACTTCCTCCAGTTGGTCGAGTGGGCCGAAGAGTCGGGCTTGGGCGGCGAGCTACGTGACCCGGAGTTGCGCGACGGTCGCAAGCGCCAACTCGGCCTGGGTCAGGACAGCGCCGAGCGGATGCTGCACGACTTGGCTGCGTTCATCGCGTCGAAGCCGTCGCAGGAGATCTACCGCGGCGGGCAGGAGCGCGGCGCGGCCTGGGGCACGCTCAACACGCCCGACGAGTTACTCGACGATCCCCACTTCCACGAGCGCGGCTTCTGGGTGGACGTGGACCACGACGAGCTGGGCCGCACGATCATGTACCCGGGCGCGCCCGCCAAACTGCTCGGCAGCGAGTGGGCGATCCGCCGCCGCGCACCCCTGCTGGGGGAGCACACAGACACGATCCTGCGCGACGAATTGGGCCTGTCACGAGACGAGCTGACCGCGCTGGCCGGGGCGGAAATCATCGCCTAAGTGCTGATCAAGCTGCTAACGCTGCGCAGTCGCCTGCAACGGGCCCGCGACATAGGCTGAGTGCTGAGGCGGGGAAGATGTCTGAACAGCAGCGGGCACGACGGCGGCGACAGCGACAACGGCGGCGACAGCGCCGTCGCGACGATGCGCCGCTGATCGAGGGCGAGGTCGTCGACGAGCAAGACGGCGAGGTCGCGGACGACGACTCGGGAGACGAGCCGGACAACCGCCGCCGCGGGGGCGATGATGGGGGCGGATCCGCCCCGCGCCCCAACACCATCTTCGGCATGCCGCGTTTCATGTTCACGATGACCGTCGGCATCTTCGCGGCGCTGCTGTTCGTGATCATCCTGCAACAGGTCTTGGGGCCCGCGACCGACGATATCGACGGCGTGCAGCGTTTCCCCGACCTGGGCCGCCGTCATCTCGCCGCCAGCGAAGTCTTCGACGACTACAACAGCAACCCGGCCACGTCCGGCCCGCAGAATATCGAGGGGGTTCCCTCCGGTATCTACGGCCCAGACGAGGAAGCCCCGTTCGATTTCATTCCGGCCAGCGCCGACCTCTTGCCCGTGCTGGAAGCGGGCGGGATCGCGATCCACTACCGCTCCGACCTCGTTCCGGAAGCGGGCCAGTTGGCGCTGCGCGATCTGTTCGCCCGCACCCTGGCGCTCAACATCGTGCTCACGGTCAATCCCACGATCGAAACACCCATCGTCGCGGCGGCCTGGGGCCATCTCTTCGCCCTGACTGAGCTTGACGACGACTTCATCGACCAACTCGAGCGCTTCATCATCGGCGAGGGTGAGGGATTCTACGAACTCTTCGTGCTGGAGACCGATCCAGTCACGCGAGACCTGGGCACGACGACCAAGCTCAGCCCGGCAACGGATGCGAGCGACGGGAATAGCGGGCGAAGGGGAGGTTGAGATGGGACGAGTGACGAGGCGACGGATGACGGGGCTGACGGTCGTTGTCCTGGCGGTGGGTGCCATCGCGGCGGCTTGTGGTGGCGGCGGGGCGAGCTTTGAGGACCCGCGGCTCCAGGAATTCGACGATGCATTCACCACGCCCGGTCAGCAACACTTCCCCGTCGGCACCGTCTTTTCGAACTATCCGACGCTGCCGCCCTACGCCGGACCGCACTGGGAGGTGCCGTCGCGCTGTGGAATCTACGAGCAGCAGCAACCGATCGAGGCCATGGTCCATTCGATGGAACACGGGGTCGTGATTTTCTACTTCCAACCCGATCTCTTCCGGGCCGACGAAGTTGCCGAGATGCAAGTCGTCGCTTCCGGGCTCCTGCGCGACGGGCTGCGCCTGATCATGACCCCCAACCGCCAGATCGATTCCGCTGTGGTGATGACGTCTTGGTCGCGCATCTTGCCGCTCAACAACTTCGAGCCGGAGACCGTCGAGGCCTTCGCGGCGGCCTTCGACAACAAGGCGCCTGAGGACTTCCCTGTCGGGCAGGCCTGCGCCGGGGAACTGCACGTGCGCTAGGGCCGCTCAGTCCGTGGGCAGGTCGCCGACGGCGCCCATGTCGTCGACCTTCCAGACGCCCTCGACCTCGACCCATTGGGTATAAATCGTGCCTTCGCCGTCGTCGGCCTTAAAGGTGATGTGGATCAGGTTGCCCCCCTGATCGGACGTCTCGAACGAGGTCGCGCCCGTGGCACCACCATCGGCGGCCGTCTGGCTCTGCATCGCCAACGCTTTGCCCATGCCGACGGGGGTGAAGACGGGCATCAGGCCCGCGATGTTGTTCGCCATGATGTCTGTCGCGAACTGATCGAGCGCTTCCTGAAAATCGACCATTTTCGAGTTCCTCGCTCCGGCTGGGTCCACGGGGCGCGCACGAGTGTATGAGGGCGCTCTGGCGTGGTCAAAATGCACGCGGCGATGCGCAGCCGGAACGCAACGCCGCAGCCATCCGGAGGAGTGCGTCCCGGAGCACAGGCGGTCCCTGCATCAGGCAGACCGGACTGTAGCGGTGGCTTAACTTGGAGCTGGTTCGCAGAGTGGGAGTGACGATGAGCGACGCAGACTTGATCATCGAGGCCGTCGGCGTTCACAAGACGTACCGCTCCGATGGCAACGAGGTGCACGCCTTACGCGGTATCGACCTGCGGGTCCAACGCGGCGAGATGGTCAGCATCATGGGCCCGTCCGGCTGCGGCAAAACGACCCTGCTCAACTGCCTCTCCGGCCTCGATGAAGTGGACGAGGGCATGATCCGGATCGAAGGCCAAGAGATCCAGACCATGTCCGACAACGCCAAGACCGAGTACCGCGCCAAACGGGTCGGCTTCGTCTTTCAGTTCTACAACCTGCTGCCCGTGCTCTCCGCCGTGGAGAACGTGGAACTCCCGCTCTTGCTGGCCGGCGTGCCGTCGACCGACGCACGCACTCGTGCCGAAGCAGTACTGGACTCGGTCCAGCTCAAGGACTGGGCCGGCCACCGCCCGGCCCAGCTCTCCGGCGGCCAGCGCCAACGGGTCACGATCGCGCGCGCTCTCGCCAACAACCCCGCCATCGTCTGGGCCGACGAGCCAACCGGCGACCTTGACAGCACCAACGCCAACGAGGTGATGGAGCTCGTCGAGCGGCTCAACCGCCAGAATCAGCAGACCTTCGTCATCGTCACGCACGATCAGGCGATCGGGGACCGCTGTCACCGCACCGTGCTCATGAGCGACGGCCTGATCGAGGGCGAAGTCGTGCATCGCGCCTTCGAGCCCCCCACGAACTCCCCGGCCAACCCCAAGGCCACGGCGGCCGGAAGCTAACGAGCGCGATCAGGCAGGAGCCACGATGGACGAGCTCTTTGGCCTCTCGATGGACTCGCTCATGCTCGGCGTGATCGTGGCGTTGGGCATCGTGGCGGTCGTGATGGCCGTCCTCGCCTGGCGCAGCCCGCTCCTGTTTCGCCTCGGCCTGCGCAACGTCCCGCGGCGCAAGGCTCAGACCGCCCTGATCGTGTTCGGCCTGATGCTGAGCACACTGATCATCTCGTCGGCCTTCACGACCGGCGACACGCTGGCCTCTTCGCTGCGCGACAGCGCCCTGCGCATCGCCGGACCGATCGACCACCTGATCCAGTACGACACCGACCCCGGCCGGAGCGTCAGCCAGAGCGAGAGCGTCGTGCCCGAGTCCGTCGTCGTCGACCTCAAGGCGGCCTTCGCCGACGACCCCCAGATCGTCGGCTTCACCCGGGCCCTGTTCGACAACGTTTCGATGTTCAACCGCGACAGCGGGCAACTGCTGCCGCTCTCCTTCCTGCTCGGTCTGGACCCGGACGAGGTCGACACGATCGGCGGCATTCCCGCCCTGGATGGCGGGCGCCTCAACCTCGACGTGCTTGGGGAGCGGGGTGTGATCCTCAACCAGACAGCGGCACGCGAGCTGGCCGCGGAGCCCGGACACATCATCGAAATCTCGGTCCGGCGCGTTCGCCAGGAGTTCGAGGTCGTCGCGATCGCGAACGACACGCTGCTGTCGGGCGAGGTCAATCCAATCGAGGCGCAAGGGGCCGTGATCCGGCTCAATGATGCCCAGGCGATCTTCGACCAGGAGGGCTTCGTCACCGGCGTCGGCGTGACGACGGTGGGCAGCGGCGGCGGAACGCTCAAGATCGCTGACGCGGTGGACCTCAAGCTGAACGACTTCTTGCAGGCGCGCGCGGCGGCCGAAGCCGACGCCGCAATACCGCTGGATCAGCGCGTCTACGCCGACTCCCAGGACCGCGCAATCTTTGACTCGGATCCGTTCAAGGCGGACGCCGTCAACGACGCCGAGACGTTTGGCTCCATCTTCACCAGCATCTTTCTGGTCATGGGCCTGTTCTCGATCGGCGCCGGCGTGCTGCTGATCTTCCTCATCTTCGTCCTGCTGGCGGAGGAGCGGAAAACCGAGATGGGCATCGCCCGCGCCATCGGTATGCGTCGCTGGCACCTGGTCGAGACCTATCTGGCGGAGGGCATGGCCTACAACGTGGGCTCCGCCATCGTGGGCGCGATCCTGGGCATCTTCGTCGCCTTCGGCATGATCGCCGTGCTCAACACACTGGGCGACGACTTCGGCTTCAGCCTGCAGCGGCATGTCGAGCCACGTAGCGTCGTCGTCGCCGCCGGTGTCGGTATCCTGCTGGTCTTCCTCACCGTGATCGTCTCGGCCTACCGCGTCAGCAGCCTCAACATCGTGGCGGCGATCCGCGACATCCCGGAAAGCCGCCTCGTTCACCCTCGCCGCTTCACGATCCGCGGCTTGCTCGCGGATCTCGCCGGCCTTGTATTGCTGGGCTTCACGCCCGTGTTCCTCATCCTCGGCGCGATCGTGGCCGTTGTTCTTGCAGCGAACCGCCGCGCCGAGCGACTCGCGTTCCCCGCTTGGGCGCGAATCGGCGCGATGGTGCTCGCGCTCGGCATTGCGCTGGGCCTCCTGATCGCGATTCTGCGATTCAAGACGCGGCTCTTCGATCGCGCTGACCTGAATACGTGGCTCCTCTTTCCGCAATTCAAGCTGATGCTGCGTGGGCAGGGACTCGCCAGCACCATGGTGGGGTTGCTCCTGCTTCTACCGACAACGTTGGTCACGGCCGGGCTCGGCACTATCGCCGTGCTGCTCCCGTGGCCCGGCAGCAAGATCCGGCGCGACGGCAGCGCCGAGTGGTTCGTCGCGCCGGCCTGGACGCTGATGCGCTGGCGGCCGGAGTGGTGGTTCAGCGTCCTTGCGCTCGGCGTCCTCTTCACGCGACTCGGGATCAACGGCGAGGTCGCCTTCCTCTACCTGCTCGGGCTCTCGCTCGTGCCGATCGGTCTGCTGCTCTTCGCTCGACGCATCGCCAAGGCGGGCCGCACCGCCCACAGCCTGATGGGTCTGGCGATCCTCGTCATCTGGCTCGCCCCCAACGACGTGCATGAGTCCATCTCCGGCTTCGACGGCGACGGCGGCTTCGA
>CAUYZA010000063.1:0-11947 GCA_963577225.1 Dehalococcoidia bacterium
CGCTGGGATTGGTGCGGCCGGCCTTGCCTTGGTCGGCTGCGGCGGCGAAGACGATGTGGACGGCGATGGTGCCGCGACCGCCGTCGGCAGCGAGACGCCCGACGGTGGCCAGGCGCAGCCGCCCGGTGAGACTGCCGGCGTCACGAACCCCCTGCGTCGAATCACCGCACCGGGCGCCCCGCAGCTCGGCGGCGAACTGCGCCTGCACGCCTCCTTGCTGGATCTCGACTTTTTCGACTCGCATCGCGCCCAGTTCCCACTGACCCAGCTGCTCGCCGCGCTACAGCAGAGCAAGCTCGTCCGCTACAGCGACATCGATCGCGGTGTCCTGGAAGCGGACCTGGCCGCGCTGCCAGAGATACCGGACGCATCGACCTACGTCTTCGAGCTCCGCCCCGGCGTGCGCTGGGGCATCGACGAGCCCACCAACGGACGCCCCCTCACGGCGGACGATTTGCGCGCGAACCTCGACCGCCAGGTCGCGGGACTCGACGCCGCGGGCGCCGTGGACACCTCGCTCGAGCGGCAGACGCTCTTCCAACGCACCGCCTCAGTGGACGTGTTCGACGAGACGACGGTGATTTTCCGCAGCAACGGACCAGACGCGGCCTACCTTGCCAGCGTGCTGGCTGGGCCGTGGTCGTTCATCCAGGCGCCCGAAACCTGGGAGCTGTTCGGCGATGCTCTGCGCGATGATCCGCTGCGGGCCGCCTACTACTCTGGTACGGGCCCCTTTCGTATCGGCTCGTTCCAACCGGGCCGGGGAATCAGCCTTGTTTCCAATCCGGCCTACTTCCGCCAGGGACGGCCATACCTTGCGCGGCTCTCATTGTTGGATCTGCCCACCAGCGCTGCACAGGAGCAGGCGTTTCGCGACGGTGAGTTGGACTTGTGGCTGCCCGGGGATGCCGTCGATCTCAGCGCTGTCGAGCAAGAGGTCGAGGAGGTGGTGGTTGAAACGCGGCCGCTGCCGTTCGGGATCGAAGCCTGGTTCTCGTACCGCGAGAACCAGGACAATCCGCTCGTCGACCGGCGCGTCGCTCTGGCGCTGCACCTCGCGCTCGACCGCAACGCCCTGATCGAAGCGACGTACGGGCCCAACGGTCTCGTCAGCGGCCCGGCCCCTTGGTACACCCCCGATTGGGCACTGCCGCCTTCCGCGCTACAACAAGAGCCGGGCTTCCGTCCTCGCAACGACGAAGACCTGATCACGCTGCGCGGCCTGCTCGACGCGGCCGGCATTGACGGATCACTCACGGTCCATCTGCCGGACGTTTTCTCCGCTACCTATCCCACCGCCGCCGCGACCGTCGAGGCCACGCTCAGCGCGAGTCTGACGCGCGTCGTGGAGGTAGAGATCAGCCAGTACGCGCGCATTTTCGAGGGCATCGTTGACGGCTCGGTCCCGATCGTGATCGGCTGGGGCACCGCGATCTCCGACCCCGATCCCACCGACCGCCTCTGGGCGACAATGCGGACCGATGCCCCGAACAACCTTGGCGGGTTCAGTGATCCGGTCGTCGATACGTGGCTCAGCAAGGCCCGCGAGACGTTGCAGCTTGGCGAACGTCAGCGCATCTTCCGGGAGGCGATCACGCCGGCGCTACTTGGGGAGCCAGCCTGGATCGTTCCGATCGGACATGGTGTGCAACGGCTCGTTCACCGCCGCGACATTGTTCTGCCCAGCTTCGGCTTTGGCTGGGATGGCCATCGCTACGAGGAAGCCTGGCGCGTCTAGTAGGCAGCTACGCTGACATCACGGCCTCGGCGACCTTGGTGGCCAGCCCCTCTTTGAAGATCGAGGGCACGATCTCATCCGGCGATGGATCGTCGACCGCGGTCGCGATGGCGGCGGCCGCCGCCATCTTGTGCGGGTTCTCCACCTTCTCGATCCGCGCATCCAGCAGACCACGGAAGATGCCGGGGAAACCCAGCGCGTTGTTGATCTGGTTGGGGAAGTCGGAGCGCCCGGTCGCGATGATCGCCGCGCCGGCGGCCTTCGCTAGCTCTGGCATCACTTCCGGTGTCGGATTCGCCATCGGGAAGACGATGGCGTCGTCGTTCATCTGCGCGATGTCTTCCTGCGTGACCAGGCCGGGCCCGCTCAAGCCGATGAAAAGATCCGCGCCCTTGATCACCTGCGGGAGCTGCGGGATCGATCCGTCCGAGTTGTTACCGAACTCGCCCCAGTTCGCGATCTCCTGCTTGTACTTGTTCATGTCGTCGCGGTCGGTGGTCAGCAGCCCCTTGCTGTCCAGCATCGCGATCTCTTCGATCCCGTACATCCGCAGCAGCTTGGCCACCGCGATCGAACTCGCACCGGCACCCAGCATGACCACGCGGGTATTACGTGGCTCGCGGTTCGTCAGATTGAGCGCGTTCGTAACGCCGGCCAGCGCCACTACCGCCGTGCCGTGCTGGTCGTCGTGCATGACCGGAATGTCGAGCGCGTCGTGCAGCTGCTCCTCGACCTCGAAGCAAATTGGCGCCTTGATGTCCTCCAGGTTGATCCCGCCCAGCGAAGGCGCGATCGCCTTGACCGCCGAGACGATCCCGTCGACGTCGTGCACATCCAGCGCGATCGGGATCGCGTCGACCCCCGCGAAGCTCTTGAAGAGCACGCACTTGCCCTCCATCACGGGCAGGGCCGCCTGCGGTCCGATGTCGCCCAGTCCCAGCACTGCGGAGCCGTCCGTGATCACCGCGACCAGATTGCCGATGCCGGTATACGTGCGCACCGTCTCTGGGTGCTTCTCAATCTCTAGGCATGGGGCGGCCACGCCGGGCGTGTAGACCACGCTCAACTCGTCGTGGTTCGTCACCTTCACCTTGGAGACGTAGTCCACTTTGCCGCGCCATTCGGCGTGGGCCTTCATCGCCAATTGGTCATAGTCTTTGGGCACGTGGTCCTCGTTTCCGCTGGGGTCTTTCCGCTGGCTGCTCGCTCGGAATCGGGTTCAGGCGGCCATCAGGCAATCAGCCCCGGTGCTCGGAAAGAGTGCCGGAATGGTAGACCCCAGCAACGCTCGCGCAACCGGACCCGCGTCGATCACGTAGTCGGGCTTACGCAGTCGCTTGCCGCGCGCGCTGCGACTCCGCAGCATGGGGATCTACGCCCGTCACATCACAACGGTTCCAGCCAGCGGACATGAGCGAGCAGCAATGACCAGCGAGCCCAACCCCACGGCCCCGCCCATCCTGCGCGGAGGCATCGCGTGAAGATCTGCTGTACCCGAGCCGTTTGGGAGCACAGCGGCTCACGCATTCGCTCGATCGTGCCCGATGCCGACTTTGCCATCCTTGAGCCCGACGCCCGTTTCACAACGCTCGACGGCGGGGCCGCCGAAGTCACCGGCCTCGATCACGTCTTTCTCTCCGAGGACCTCTACCGCGCGACGCGTGAGACCGTCGCCGCCTCCGTGCGGGCTGCGACGTCCGGCGTCGATTGGGTGCACTCTTCCTCGGCCGGCATCGATCACCCCATGTTCGCCGCCATGCTCGAATCCGGTGCCACGCTGACCCACGCCCCCAGCCAACACTCGCGGCCGATGGCCGAGTACGTCCTGGGCCAGATGCTGCGCCACGCCAAGCACATGTCCGCCCACGCGGAAGCCCAGCGCGACCATGCCTGGCGGCCCGTCGACAGCGAGGAGCTGACGGGGACGACGGTCGGCATCGTTGGCTACGGCGGGATCGGCGCGGCGGTCGGGAAGCTGGGGCGGGCGTTCGAGATGCGTGTCGTGGCCACCAAGCGCAACAACGTCGAGGATCCCAACCTCGACGAATGGCTCGCGCCGGACCGCCTGCCCGATCTGCTGGCCCAGTCCGACTACGTCGTGATCAGCGTGCCCCTGACCGACGAAACGCGTGGCCTGATCGACGCACCACAGCTCGCTCTGATGAAGCCCAGTGCACTGCTGATCAACGTCGCCCGCGGGGGGATCGTCGTCGAGCACGCCCTCATCGACGCGCTACGTGCGGGCCGCCTGGCGGGCGCGGTGCTCGACGTCGCGGAGCAGGAGCCACTCCCGCCCGACTCACCGCTTTGGGACATCCCCAACCTGGTCATCACGCCGCACGACTCGGGAGACAGCCCGCTCGGCTTTACCCGCACTGTGGATGGCTGGTTGCACAATCTGACGCGCTACGTGCGCGGTGAGCCGCTTGAGGGGATCGCTACCAGCACCGGCTTGAGCGAAGACTCTGCCCGCCGCCGTGAACTCGGCCAACCCTGAGCCATCTCGGCGCGTTCTGCTGGCGCCGTTAGTTCCGCCCTGGCGGTTGCCCCATGATCGCGGACATAACGGCCCGTCGCCCGCTCACTCCGGCCGCAGGGAGGTTGCGTCCAGACTTACTCACGCGCCGGCCGTGATGCAGTATCGCGAACGCGCTGGCGATCGCCATTTGCAAGCCGAACAGCAGTCCCACGAGATGCACCAGCACGAAGTGGGCGTGGAAGATGCGCTCGAAGTAGGTTCGGCGCACTTCATCCGGCACGGGCCGGCTCGGGATCGTTCGCTTTGTGATCGCCATCGCCTTCCCTCGCTTCGATCTGGCGCGGCCCTTCTCTATATATACGGCCGCGACGGCGCCTTCGTTCCCCCTGCTGCCGCGATCCTACGCGGTATAGACTGCCTCGACGCACCGGCCGTGTCCCTCCGTCGGGAGGTTGGCGGTGCGCAACGCGACTGTGAGGGGTCTGTCAGCTCATGCCAAGCGCACTCGACGGCGTTCGCATCCTTGACCTCACCTGGGTCCTTTCCGGCCCCTACGCCTCGATGGTCCTGGCCGATCTCGGCGCGGACGTGATCAAGGTTGAGCGGCCGCCCTACGGCGACGTTGCCCGTACGACCGGGCCCTTCCGCGCCAACGAGAGCATGTACTTCCAGAGCATCAACCGGGGCAAGCGCAGCATCGCGATCGACCTGCGCAACGAGACCGGTGTCGACCTCTTCCTGGACCTTGTCGAGCGGGTCGACGTGGTGATGGAGAACTTCACGCCGGGCGTCATGGATCGACTTGGCGTCGGCTACGACGTCTTGTCCGCCCGCAACCCGCGCCTGATCTATGCCGCCATTTCCGGCTTCGGCCGTACCGGCCCCCTGCGAGACAAGCCCGCACTCGACATCGTGATTCAGGGCATGGGCGGCATCATGTCGATCACCGGCTACCCGGACGGGCCCCCGGCGCGCCCCGGTACCTCGATTGGCGACATCACGGCCGGCCTTTTCACCGCGATCGGCGTGCTCGCTGCATTGCAGGAGCGGGAACGCAGTGACCAGGGGCAACTCATCGATGTCTCGATGCTGGACTGCCAGATCGCGATCCTGGAGAACGCGGTCGCGCGCTACTTCGCGACTGGCAAGGAGCCGGGCCGTCTGGGCACGCGCCACCCCTCGGCGACGCCGTTCCAGGCCTTTCCCACCAAGGATGGCTGGCTCGTGCTGGCGCTCGCCTGGGGAGTCGACAACCAGTGGGCGCTCTACTGCTCCGCCATCGAGCGTGTCGATCTGATCGACGACCCCCGCTTCGATACGTCCTTCAAACGCACCGAAAACCACGCTGAGCTGGAGCCGCTTCTCTTCGAGGCCATGCGTACGAAGACCACCGAGGAGTGGCTCGCCATCCTGGAGCCCTACGGCATGCCCGTCGGGCCACTCAACACGGTCGGCCAGGCGGTGGAGTCGGAGCAGATACGGGCGCGCGGCATGATCGCGCAGCCGCAGCACCCCCGCATCGGCGCCGTTCCCATGGCCGACTCGCCGCTCAAACACATGTCGCGTACGCCGGCCGGGGCGGGCGGGCCCGCCCCGGCCTTCGCCCAGGACAGCGCCGACGTGTTCGCGGAACTGCTCGGCGTCGACGAGACCAAGCTGGCCAAGCTGGTCGCCGCGGGCGCCGTCCACACCGAAGGCGGCCCTGATATCGAGGCGTACCTCAAAGGCTGAGTTGGGCTGGGAGGAAGCGGATGTTGAAGCGACTGTCCACTCTCTGGCGGCGATGGTGGACTCGGCGGCGGCACGAGCGGATCGAGATCGAACTCGATGTCGTCGAGCAGATCATGCTCAACCATTTGATTCGCCACGGAATGGCGCCCGCGTTGGACCTGATGCAGGAAGTGATCAGCACCCGACCAACAGCGAACGAGGAGCAAGTTCGCCTCAGCCTGATTCGGCTCAACTCGCTGCGTCTGATCGCGATGGACACGACGCCCGAACTCAGTTCCGACGACCGGGGTCGCCGCTACGCCATCACCAAGGATGGCAAGCGCCTGCGCCGCGTCCTGCAGTCCAGCCCCGACGCCCGCATCCAGACCTACCTCTAGCCGGGCCGTCGAGTCATCCGTCGCCAGCGCGAGACGGACTACACTTCCACGATCGACCCATCCTCAGCCACGACTAACGTCGACCAGCGTTTCCCTCGGTGTCGCGCCCAGACGAGCCAGACCACCAACCACCAGCCCAACGTCACCAGCGAAAGCCCGAAGTGCAGGGCGTGATTGACGTGCCGGCCGCGAACCAACACAGCGGACGTCGCCTCGCGCGATTCCAGCCGTGCCCCTTCCCGCAACTCGCGCTGGATCGCTCGCTCCAGCCGCTCCTCGCGCTCCGCCAACGAGATCGACCGGCGTTGCGGGGGTAGTTCGGCGTTTGCGGCCGCGGCGAGGGGTCGGCGCCGCGTGGTGGACCAAGGATTACGCCTGCTCATCATTCGGCCGGTTTTCAGCTTGCTCAGTGCAGCGCCGCTCGGTACGGGGCCAGCCTGCCTCCGCGCGCGCGGCCAGTTCACATAAGGGTACGCTGACCGCCGCTGGCGGGGCTGATTCAAGCAGTTCGGCCCGCCAGCCGACGCTGAAGCGGGCTCTTATCTCTTGACCAGACATCTGAGCCGAGTTTCGCTGCCGCCGTCTGTCGCCTAGGATTCGAGGCGGGCATGAACAGATCACGGCCCATGTACCCTGCTGATGAGCTACGTACTTCGGTGTTAGCTGGGGTGGGGGGGCGAGAAGGGTCGGAATCTATGGCCGAGCTGAGCCGAGCAGAGTTGCTGGAGCTCCTCCTCACTGAGTATTCCTACGCGGCTGTCCTGGCGGACCCGGCCCGCTTGCAGGTCTGGGAAGACCTGGGCCTGACCATGTCCCAACTGCGCGTGCTGCACATCCTCAATGCCGATCCCGGCATGACCGCCGGCAAGCTGGCCGAGCGGCTGGGCGTGCGCCCCTCGACGGTGACGGGCATCGTTGATCGACTGGCCAAGCAAGATCTGGTCGAGCGCCGCGCCGACCCCGAAGACCGCCGCGTCGTGCGCAACCTGCTCACCGTTCGCGGGACCGAGGTGCTCTCGGACCTGGCCCGGGCCGGGCGTGAGTACATCATGAATATCCTTGAGCGCCTGAGCGACGAGGAGCTGCTGAGCGCCCTGAGTGGCTTGGGCGGCGTCAACCTGAAGGCGCAGCAGATGGGCTTGCAGGTCCGACGCGACATACCTCTGCCCGCCTCGCCGATGCCCTAGCCCGTGCGCGCTGGAGGCGGCCGTTCCCCAGCCGACTCCGAGGGGGGCAGGTCCCCCGCGCACAGGACTCTCGCCGCCGCGCCGGGATCGACCCGGCCCATCGCACCCCCCGCGCCGGATCTGCCAACACGCGCTCTCAACGCCGACGGTGCCGTCTTCGCCCGGGCCGGAGTGCTGGGCGCGGCGCTGGGGCTGCTCGCCGCCCTTGCTCCCCGATTCTTGCCCGCGGCCCAGAAACGGAAGGGCGGAAGCCCGGCCGGCGTGCTCAGGACGAAGTTGCGTGATACCCGTCGAAGCGCGGCGCGTCGCGTCGCTCCCGCCGCCACAACAGACCGGGCGTCCAAGTCGTGGCGACGTCGGTTGGGCGCGAGCGCGGCCCGATCGTTGCCCAGCGGTCGTCGCCGCTCACGGCAGTCGCTGGCCGAAATCCTCTATCCCGGCCCGAAGCGAGGGAAACGCTAGACAGCGCCAGCCGCGTTGCACATCGGTGGATGCGGGGCACAGATATATGGGCTCGCGCGAGCGATCCGTTCCGCGTCGTTAGTCCTGTTCGACGGCGAAGGCGAGGGCCTGCCCTGCCCGCTCCTGCAGCACACGCTTGTAATCGCGCGGCATCACCTTCACGAAGAGCGGCAGTTTGTTCTCCCAGTCGTCGAGAATTTCCCGCCCCCGCGCGCTGTCCGTGTATTCGACGTGCGCCTCGATCAGGTCGCGCAGCGTCTCGCGGTCACGCTTCAGTTTGATGCGGTCGAGGTCGACCATGTCCGGGTTGCAGCGACGTCGGAACGTCTCGTTCTCGTCGAGCACATACGCGATCCCACCCGACATGCCGGCGGCGAAGTTGCGTCCCGTGGGACCCAGGATCGCCACGCGCCCACCCGTCATGTATTCGCAGCCGTGGTCGCCGATCCCCTCGACGACCGCGCGCGCGCCCGAGTTGCGGACCGCGAAGCGCTCCCCGGCCTGCCCCGCGACGAAGAGGCTGCCGCCCGTCGCACCGTAGAGCACCGTGTTGCCTACCAGCACGCCCTCGTGCCAGGTGAAGCCCGCGTCTTCGGGGGCTCGCACCGCGATCGCCCCGCCGCCCATGCCCTTGCCTACGTAGTCATTGGCCTCGCCGACAAGGTGCAGCCGCACGCCGCGCGAGAGGAAGGCGCCGAAGGACTGCCCCGCTGAGCCGTGGAAGATCAGATCGATCGTGCCGGGCTGCAGGCCATCGTCGCCGTACTTCTTGGCGATATAGCCCGAGATCCACCCGCCCACCGCTCGATGGATGTTGCGCACGCTGTAGGCCCGCGTGATCGGCGTTTGTTCATCGATCGACTCCTGCACGTCCTCCAGGATCTTGTTGTCCAGTTTCTCGTCATCCAGACGGTCGTTGCGCTCCTGCATGCGGTGGTGCGGCTCCGTATTCTCTGGATCCACCATCGTCAGCAGGCGAGAGAGGTCGATTCGCTCGGCACGCCGCGAGCCCTGCGGCGGGACCTGCTTGAGCAGGTCCGTGCGCCCGACGAGGTCGTCGATCGACGTGTAGCCCAGGCTGGCCAGGATCAATCGCACCTCTTGCCCCACATGGAGCAGGAAATTGATCAGCATCTCGGGCTTGCCGAAGTACTTCGCGCGTAGATCCTCGCGTTGAGTCGCCACCCCCACCGGGCACGTGTTGAGATGGCACTGGCGGGCCATCTTGCAGCCCAACGCGACCAGCGCCGATGTGCCGAAACCGTACTGCTCAGCCCCCAGCAGCGCGGCCTTCACAACATCGCGCCCGGTGTGAATCCCGCCGTCGGCGCGCAACAGCACGCGCCCGCGCAGCCCATTGTGGACGAGGACTTCGTGCGTCTCCTTGATACCCAACTCCCACGGCTCGCCCGCGTATTTGACCGAGGACAACGGCGACGCCCCGGTGCCGCCGTCGGCCCCGGAGATCTGGATGACGTCTGCGTAGGCCTTGGCCACGCCCGCCGCGATGGTCCCCACGCCTTCCTCGGCAACGAGCTTGACGCAGATCTTGGCCGTGGGGTTGACCATCTTGAGGTCGTAGATCAACTGGGCGAGGTCTTCGATCGAATAGATGTCGTGGTGCGGCGGGGGCGAGATCAGTTCGACGCCCGGCGTCGAGTGGCGCAGCATCGCGATGTAGGACGACACCTTGTGGCCCGGCAGCTGACCGCCTTCGCCCGGCTTCGAACCCTGGGCGATCTTGATCTCGATCTCGGTCGCGGCGGCGAGGTAGGCCGGCGTCACGCCGAAGCGGCCGGATGCGATCTGCTTGACCTGCGAGTTCGCATCGCGGCGATCGCCGCCGGGCAGATAGCGACGCGGATCCTCTCCGCCCTCGCCAGTGTTCGACCGGCCGCCAAGCTCGTTCATGGCTCGCGCCAGGTCTTCGTGGGTCTCCTGGCTTAGCGCGCCCAGCGACATCGCTCCGGTTTGGAAGCGCGCCGTGATGGCGTCGATGTCCTCAACCTCGTCGATATCGATCGGTTCGCGATCCGAACGGAAGTCCAGCAGGTCGCGTAAGGCCGTTGTGGGGCGGGAATGAACCAGCTCGGCGTAGCGTTCATAGTCGGAATAGTCGCCGCCCTGTGCGACGCTGTGCAGGGAACGCCAGATCTCGGGTGCGAAGGCGTGGTAGTCGGCGTCGCGCCGGAACTTGTACCAGCCTCCGCGTGCCAGAGCCGCCTCTCCCGACGCGCTGTGGCGCTGCAGAACGTCCGCCCCCACGTCGGCGAAGTTGACCCCGCCCACGCGCGACGTTGTGCCGGGGAACGAGCGCTCGATGATCTCGTCCCCAACGCCCAAGGCATCGAAAATCTGGCCGCCGTGATACGAGGCGATCGACGAGATGCCGCGCTTCGACATGATCTTGAGCAGCCCCGCCTCGACGGCCTGCTTGTAGCGCCAGAAGACGTTTTCCAGCTCGTCCTCTTCAAACTCTTCATCCGTGTGCAGTGCCCGCAGCGAGGCGAACGCGAGGTAGGGATTGACCGCGCTGGCGCCGAACCCGATCAAACACGCGATCTGGTGCACATCGCGCGCGTCGGCGGCTTCGGCGATCAGGCTGGCGCGTATGCGCCGGCCGCTTCGAATCAGATGATGATGGACCGTCGAGATGGCCAGCAGCATGGGGATCGGTGCCCAGGCCTCGTCTGACTCGCGGTCGCTGATCACGATCACGCTGTACCCGTCGTCGACGGCGGCCGCGGCTGCCTCGCAGAGCGCATCGAGTCCGCTCCGCAGCCCGTCCGGCCCGTCCGCCACGGCGAAGCGCGCTTGCAGCGTCGTGGCGGAGTAGCCCTCCAACTGCAACTGCTTGAGATGGTCGAGTTCCTCGTCGAAGAGGAACGGCGAGGTGAGGTGCACCAGCCGGGCGGCCTCGGGTGTCTCTTCCAGAATCGAGTGGCGCTGCCCGATGTAGCTGTCGAGCGACATCACGATCCGCTCGCGGATCGGGTCGATGGCCGGGTTCGTGACCTGGGCGAAGCGTTGCTTGAAGTAGGAGTAGAGCGGTCGCGGTGCGTCCATCAGCGCGGAGAGCGGCGTGTCGTCACCCATCGAGCCCGTGGGTTCCTTCGCGTTGCGCCCCATCGGAACCAGCACGTGGGAGAGCTCTTCTCGCGTCATGCCATGCAGCACCTGGCGGGCTTCCAGCTCGCCCTCGGGCAGCGGCGGGACGCCGTTGGCGCCGGGCGTGATCTCCAACTCCACGTGGTGCAGGTAGTCGTGCAGCCAGGCGTCGTATGGTTTGCGCGCGGCGATCTCGCGCTTGATCTCCGCGTCGTGCAGCAGCCGCTTGCGCTTGGTGTCGACCATGATCATTTGGCCCGGCCCCAGCCGCCCGGTCTCGACGATCTCGTTGGCGGGCAGCTCGACCAGGCCGATCTCCGAGGCCATGATCACCAGCCCGTCGGCTGTGACCTGGTAGCGGGCCGGCCGCAAGCCATTGCGGTCCTGGATCGCGGCGGCGACCGTGCCGTCCGTGAAGGCCACCGCGGCGGGGCCGTCCCACGGCTCCATCAAACAGGCGTTGTACTCGTAGAAGGCCCGCAGCTTGGGGTCCATGTCGGCGCTGTTTTCCCAGGCCTCGGGGATCAGCATCATCATCGCCTGGATCGCATCGCGGCCCGAATGGATCAGCAGCTCGAGAGCCTCGTCGAGCGAGGCGCTGTCGGAGCCGGTGGGCCAGATGATCGGGCAGAGGTCGCGCACGGCGTCGCCCCAGACCTCGGACGAGATCTCTCCTTCGCGCGCCGCCATCCAGTTGCGGTTGCCATCCAGCGTGTTGATCTCCCCGTTGTGCGCCGTGTGGCGCATCGGTTGGGCGAGATTCCATTCGGGCAACGTGTTCGTGGCGTAACGCTGGTGGAACAACGCCAAGGAGGAGACGGTGCGCTCGTCGGTCAGATCTGGATAGAAGCGTGCGAGCTGGGGG
>CAUYZA010000064.1:0-11729 GCA_963577225.1 Dehalococcoidia bacterium
ATCGGACGCTGCAACGCACCGAGATCGAGGCCCACCGCAACGGCAACGACGCGATCACACAGGCGGAGAGCGATCGCGAGACGGCCGCGGATCTGGCCACGCGCGCGGCGCTGCGCAAGCGTGAGGCGGAAGGCGAGCACGAAGCCTTGCGAACAGCGCGGCTCGAAGGCGAAGCGGCCGCCGCGCAGGCGCGAGTCCAGCGCGAGCAGCGGACCGCCCAGCTGGGCGAGGTTGAGACCGAGCTGTTGGCCTTGACGACGGAGCTGGAACGGATCTCGCACGCGCTGCTGCCCGCGCGCGAAGCGGTCGATGCCGTGGCCGCCGACGAACGACCGGAGGCGCAAGCCGTCGCGCGCCTGCAGGCGTTGGAAGGCGAACGCCGTGGCGCCGTGCAGCGCAGCCAGCGCGGGCTGATCGTGGCGGAGCGCCAACTGGTCACGGCCGAGGCGGCGGTCAACGAAAGCGAGCGTGGCACGATGCATCTTGAGGAGCAGATGCAGGCCGACGCGTTCGATCTGGCGGCGGAAGGGCTGGTCATGGAGGAGGCGGCGTCCATCGAGCAGGAGACGGAGACAGCCAGTGTCGTTTCGATGATTTCAGCGGCGGGCTTGGGCGCAACCCATGAGCCCCCCCACGGCGGCGCGGTCACGCCGCTTGAGTCCGGCGCGGCCACCGTCGGCGCGGGGGCCGGTGGCAATGGCAGCGCTGCGAGCAGTGCCGACGCGATCGTGACCAGCAGTGGGAACGGCAGCAGCGGCGCCGTGCAGCAGCAGGGCGACGAGGATACCCAAGACGAAGCGCCGGAGCCGGAAGAGAGCTTGCCGGAGCTGCGTGAGCGAATCGAGGCGCTGCGCGGGCGCCTGCGCTGGCTGGGCAACGTCAACCCCGACGCGGCGGCCGAATATCAGGAGATCGAGGAGCGCTACACGTTTCTATCGGGCGAGATCGCCGACCTGGAGGGCGCCGAACAGCGCATGTTGCGGGCCGAGGCCGATCTTGGCGACATGATCGAAGGGGCCTTCAGCGAGGCTTTCGAGTCGGTCGACCGGCACTTCCGGCGCTACTTCCAGACCATGTTCCGTGGCGGCACAGGGCGGCTGACCTTGACCGACGCGGAAGAGGGCGAACCCGGCGTCGGAATCTTCGCGCAGCCGCCGGGCAAGCGCGTGGGAAACCTGCAGATGCTCTCGGGTGGGGAGCGCTCGCTGGTGGCGATGGCGCTGCTCTTCGCCATGTTGGAGGTCAACCCGGCCCCCTTCTCGGTTCTGGACGAAGTCGACGCGGCCCTGGACGAGGCCAACGTGGTGCGCTTCGTGGACGGGCTGAAGGAGCTGGCGCAAGGCTCCCAGTTTGTCGTTATCACGCACAACCGCCGCACGATCGAGCAAGCCGACAACATCTACGGGATCACGATGGGCGATGACTCCGTCAGTCGTGTGCTCTCGGTGCGGCTGAGCGATCTCGATCTCGAGGACTGAGTCGCGCTCGTTGGGGCTCCACCGATCGCCCTCAGGGGGCGAGATACCATCGTGCAAAGGATGGCGAGATGGTCAAGATCTTTCGCTTCCGGCGCGGCCGAGGCGAGGACGCGAACGAATCCGCCGATCGCGAAGCCACAGCGGCGGCGCAGTCCGACGAGCTGGCCCTGGACGACCCCGAGTTGGCCGGGCTCATGCAGCAGACGACGGCGGCGACGCGGCGCGGTGTGCTGGGCCGTCTGGGTGGGCTCTTCGGTCGCGGTGGGGTGGACGAGGAGTTGTGGGAAGAGCTGGAAGAGATCCTGATCCTGGCCGACGTCGGCGTGACGACTGCGACGGCACTGATCGACACGGTGCGCGAACGAGCCGATGAAGCCGGCGCGAACGAACCCGAGCAGGTGCGCGCGTTGCTGCAAGAGGCGATGGTGGAGCTGCTGCAACGACCGGCCGAACGCGGCCAGCTCTGGGGCGGCGGCGATTCCGCCGAAGCGCCGCACGTGATCCTGGTCGTGGGCGTCAACGGAGCGGGCAAGACCACATCGATCGCGAAGTTGGCGCATGCCTATCGCGAGGATCGGCGCTCTGTCCTGCTGGGCGCGGCCGATACCTTTCGCGCCGCGGCGATCGACCAGCTGCAAGCCTGGGGCGAGCGCCTGGACGTGCCGGTGATCGCCTCACAGCAGGGCGCAGACCCGGGTGCGGTGGCCTACGACGCGGTTTCGGCGGCCGGGGCGCGTAATGTCGACGTGGTGATCATCGATACGGCGGGGCGGCTGCAGAACAAGAAGAACCTGATGGACGAGCTGGGCAAGATCCGTCGCGTGGTGGCGGGCCGGCGTGAGGGCGCCCCGCACGAGGTGCTGCTGGTGCTGGACGCGACGACCGGCCAGAACGGGCTGCAACAGGCGCGCGTTTTCAGCGAGGTGACCGAGGTGACGGGAATCTGTCTGGCCAAGCTGGACGGCACCTCGAAGGGCGGGGTGGTTTTCGCGATCGCGGATCAGATCGGCGTGCCGGTGCGCTTCGTCGGCACGGGCGAGAAGGCGGGCGACCTGGCCCCGTTCGACGCGCGGGTCTTTGTGGAGTCGTTGTTCGCGGGGGAGTAGCAGCCCGCCTCCGGCTCGCCCGTGCGTCCGGGCTCGCTTGTTCGTGCTAGAGGCCGCGGGTAGCATCATGCGGATGCCGGAAACCGTCGATCGTGCCCATCTGACCGCGCTTTTGGCCGATCTGCCCGCCGAGCAGGGGCAGCTCTTGTCGGCGCTGCACCGCGTCCAGCACGAGCTGGGCTGGCTGCCGCGCGAGGCGATGTCGATCGTGGCCAAACAGCTCAAGATCAGCGAGGCCCAGGTCTACGGCCCGGCCAGCTACTACGCAGAATTCCGGCTCGATCCGCCGCCCGAGCGGCTGGTGACCTGGTGCAGCGGACCGAGCTGCCGCATCCTCGGCGGCGACAAGGTGCGCCGCATCTTGGAGTCGGAGTTGGGCTGCCGCCTGGGCGGCAAGAGCGACGACGCTTCGCTGGGGCTCTGGCTGGGCCAATGCAACGGCACCTGCGAGCGCGCGCCCCAGATCTGGGTCGACGGGCGCGTGGTGGGTCCGCTCAGCCTGGCCGAGACCGTGCGTCTGGCGCGCCGGTTGAAGGCGGGCGAGGACGTCGCGCCGGCGCCGGACGGCGCGGTGCAGATTGAGTCGACCGCGATGCAGGTCGGCGCCTACCCAGACAACGAGCACGGCTCATGACGAGCGCCCAGCCGAGTGCAATGAATGCGACTGGGAACGCGGCCTACGACGCGATGGCCGAACAGGCGCGGGCGCTGCGCGAGTCGCGCGACCGGCCCACGCGGCCGCTGATCCGTTTCGATCTGACGACGTCGTCGGTGGCGGCCGGAGCCGACGCCTTGCTGGTCGATCTGCGGGCGGCGCTGGCCGGGTCCAGCGTCGAAGCGGATCTGATCACGGTCGGCGCGCTGGGCTTCTCCTTCGCACAGCCGACCGTCGAGGTGCACATGCCGGGCAAGCAGCCCGTCGTCTACGGCCCGGTTTTGCCGGGCCAGGGCGCGGACTTCGTCGCAACGCTGATCGAAGGCGGCGAGCCGAATGGCTTTGACCCGATCGACGCGGCTTTGGGCGTGCGCCCCGCCGGGTCGACGCTGAACGCCGCGGTCGCCACTCAGGACGGCATCCCCCCGCTGCACGAGCACCCCTATTGGGGCCCGCAGGTGCGCCGGGTGATGGAGTGGATGGGCGTGATCGACCCAGACGACCTGGACGAGGCGATCAGCGTAGGCCGCTACGCGGCGCTGACCAAAGCGCTGACGATGGAGCCGATGGAAATCTGCGAGTTGGTGGAGGCGGCGGGCCTGGGCGGACGTGGAGGCGCGGGCTTTCCGGCTGGGGTGAAGTGGAAGTTTCTGCTGGGAGCACCGGGGCCGCTCAAATACCTCATTCTCAACGCCGACGAGGGCGACCCCGGCGCGTTCGTCAACCGCGTCTTGATGGAGTCGGATCCGCACCTCGTCCTAGAGGGGCTGGCGATCGCGGGGCGCGCCACTGGAGCGACGCACGGCTTCATCTACGTGCGCGACGAATATCCGCTGGCGGCGGTGCGCATGCAGCGCGCGATCGAGCAAGCGACGGCGCGCGGGTTGTTGGGGCCGAACCTGCTCGGCTCGGAGACCTCGCTCACGCTTGAGCTGGTGCGGGGCGCAGGCTCCTACGTCTGCGGCGACGAGCTGGGTTTGATCGCGTCGCTCGAGGGGCTACGCGGAATGCCGAAGATCAAGCCGCCGTTCCCAGCCGAGCGGGGGGCGTTCGGGCTGCCGAGCAACGTCAACAACACCGAGACCTACGCCAACGCGCCGCTAGCCGTACGACACGGCGCGGAGTGGTACCGCGAGCAGGGCACGGAGTCGGATCCCGGCTCGAAGATGTTCTCGATCTCGGGCACGCTCGCCCGCAGTGGGATCGTGGAACTTCCCTTCGGCTACCCGATGGATGCGCTGCTGCTGGAGATCGGCGGCGGCGTGCCGGAGGGGCGGATGCCGAAGGGCATCCAGCCCGGCGGACCGCTGGGCGGGATGCTACATGCGGACGATCTGCGCCTGCCGCTGGAGCGGCCGCCCTTTGCGGAGCGCGGCGTGCTGCTGGGCTCGGGCGGGCTGATCCTGTTCGACGAGCGCACCTGCCCCGTCGATCTGGCCTACTACTTCATCACCTTCTGCGAGGACGAATCCTGCGGCCGCTGCACGACCTGCCACGGCGGCAGCCAGCGCATCACCGAGATCCTGGACCGGATCATGCAGGGCGGCGGCAAGGAGTCGGATCTGGAGCTGCTTGGCGTGCTGGACCGCACGTTGCAGAACTCCAACTGTTTCCACGCCCAGCTCACACCGTTCGCGATTCGCGGGTTGACGCGCTTCTTCTCGGATGAGCTGCGCGAGCATATCGTCGAGAAGCGTTGCCGAGCGCACGTCTGTAGCGGTCTGATTCAGTACCGCCTGACGGATCCGCAGCACGCCGACTTGGAGCTGGCGGCCGAACTCGAGCCGTCGGGCACGCTCGTGCGCGACGGTGCGGACGGCTGGAAGCTGAGCGGGCGTGGGGCCGAACAGTTCGGCTTGCTGCCGGAGGTCGCGCCCGACGCTGTGGCGGTGGAGGATCGGTTTATCGCTCTGCTGGACGAGCAGCAGCCGGACCACGCACTCGCTGAGCTGCCTGTTTCGGCCGGTTAGACAGCGCTGGCTCAGCTCCTGTTCCACTGCGATTCAGGCTTCGGCTTGCTGTCGAGGGCTTATGCAACGCCGTCGCTGCGCCATTGCTCGATCGGGCCAGAGGCTTTGCTACGCTCGGGTCGAGAAGGGTCGGCTATCCTTCGGAGGTCATTACACGTTAACGTGTAAACTGCGCTCGGCGTGGGCCGCGTGCGACTGCGTCGAGGCCGGCCATGACCACTCGCTCCAGGGATGCCAGCAGGATTGCCAGCGCCGCCCAAGCGGGCGCTTCGGCCGCGTCGGAATCTGCATCCGAGGCTGGCTCGTTGAGGGCCGGATCGCTGGGAGCTGAAGCGGCGGCCGCAGCACCAGCGCCCCCCAGCAAGTCCAGCAAAGCCAAGCAACAGCCGCGGGCCAAGGGCGACACGCCGGTCCGCCGTCAGTACCTCGAGATCAAGGCGCGCCACCCGGACGCGATCCTCTTCTTCCGCCTGGGCGACTTCTACGAGACGTTCGACGATGACGCCGAGCTTTGCGCGCGTGAGCTGGAGATCCAGCTCAGCTCGAAGCCGATGGGGAAGGGGCTGCGCGTGCCGCTGGCGGGCGTGCCGGTGCACGCCGTCGAGCATCACCTGACGCGCCTGATCGCCAAGGGCCACCGCGTCGCGATCTGCGAGCAGCTGGAGGACGCCAAGGCGACCAAGGGGCTGGTGGCGCGCGGCGTGGTGCGCGTCGTTTCGCCCGGCACGGCGCTGGAGCCGGCCCTGCTGGAGGCGGGCACGGGCCAGTGGTGCGCCGCGCTGGCGCTGGAGGAGGGGGCGGGCGGCGCGAAGGGAACGGGCGTGCGCGCCGGCATCGCGGCCATCGACCTCAGCACCGGCCAGTTCCGCGTCTGTGAGCTGGGCGCTGGGCTCGACGTGTCGCGCGCCATCAATACGGGCGCCATGGATGCGGGCGCCCGGCAGGAGGGCGCGGTGCGGCGCGCCGCCGGGGCCGAGCTGGCGCGGCTCGGTGTGCGCGAACTGCTGCTGCCGGAGGACGCCGCGCCGGTCGTGGAAGGGCTGACGGACCAGGGGGCAGCGGCGCCCAGCCTGACCTCGCGCGCGGCGCGCACGTTCGACGCCGGGCGCGGCGCGGCGGCGTTGCGTGCGCACTTTGGGCTGAGCGACGTCGAGGGGCTGGGGCTGGCGGGCAAGGAGGCGTTGCTGGCGGCCGTGGCTGCGCTGCTGGACTACCTGGGCGCGGCACAGCCCGAGACCGTGCTGGGCGGTGGCTTGCGCCATCTGGAACGGCCGCGGCTCTATCAGCCCGAGGCGGCGATGCAGCTCGATGCCGCCACGGAGCGGGCCTTGGGCCTGTTCGGCGATGGGCGCGCGGCGACGAAGGAAGCCTCGCTGCTGGCGCTGCTCGACCGCTGTCGCAGCGCGGCCGGCAAGCGGCTGCTGCGCGAGTGGCTGCAACGCCCGCTGCTGGATCTGGCGGCGATCGAGGATCGCTTGGATCGCGTCGCGCTGCTGAACGGCGCGCCGCTGCTGCGAGCACGGCTGGGGCGCAGGATGGAGGCGGTGCCGGACCTGGAGCGGTTGCTGGGGCGGGTCAGCGTGGGCCTGGCGCGGCCACCGGAGCTGGCCCGGTTGGGCGCCGGCCTGGAGGCCGCGGCCGGCTTGGCTGCGCTGTTCGGCGAGCTGCCCGGCACGACTGAGGCCGGCGCTGCTGAACCCGGCGCAGCGCAGACTGACGCGGCTGAGCCGGGTGGGGCTGATGCCACGAGTGCGCCGTGGCGGATCGTGGCGGAGTTGCCGCCCTGCCGCGAGGCAGCGGAGTCGATCGCGGCGCTGATCAGCGACGACCCGCCGGCCACGTTCGAGGAGGGCGGTGTGGTGCGGGCCGGGGTCGATGCGGAGCTGGATCGGCTGCGGGCGCAGCTACGGACGGGGCGGGCGGCGATCGCGTCGCTGGAGCAGCGGGAGCGCGAGGCGACCGGCATCGCCAACCTGAAAATCGGTTTCCACCGCACTTTCGGCTACTACCTGGAGGTCAGCCGCAGCCAGCAGAAGCGCGTGCCGCCGGAGTGGGAGCGGCGGCAGACGCTGGCCGGCGGCGAGCGCTACGTGACGGAGGAACTGCGGGGCCACGAGCGCACCGTGCTGGCCGCGCGCGAGGGCCTGGCGACGCGCGAGCGTGATCTGTTTCAGGCTCTCTGCCGCGAGCTGAGCGGCCAGGCCGAGCCGGTACGCGCCCTGGCGAGCGGCGCGGCGCGGCTGGACGTGGCGCTGGCGCTGGCCGATTCGGCGGCGGCGGGCGGCTGGTGCCGGCCGGTCCTGGATCACTCGGACCGGCTCACGATTCGGGCCGGACGCCACGCCGTGGTCGAGGCGGCGTTGGGGGCGGGCGTCTTCGTGCCCAACGACACCGAGCTGCGCGGCGAGGCGGAGCAGCTGCTGCTGATCACCGGCCCCAACATGGCCGGCAAGAGCACCTATCTGCGCCAGACGGCGCTGATCGTGCTGCTGGCGCAAATCGGCTCCTACGTGCCGGCGGAGGAGGCCCAGTTGGGGCTGGTCGACCGGATCTTCGCGCGCGTGGGGGCGCAGGACGATCTCGTCGCGGGTCAGAGCACGTTCATGGTCGAGATGCTGGAGACGGCCGCGATCTGCGCGGCTGCAACGGAGCGCTCGCTGCTGGTGCTAGACGAGATCGGACGTGGCACGAGCACCTATGACGGTTTGGCGATCGCGCAGGCGCTGCTAGAGCACTTGGTCAGCGGAGCCGTGCGCGGCCCGCGCACCCTCTTCGCGACCCACTTCCACGAGCTGACGGCGCTGGCCGGGCGCCACGAGCGGGTCGTCAACTACACGGTCGCCGTTGCGGAGACAGGCGCGGAAAGAGGGGCGGAGACGGGCAGCGGGGGCGGCTCGACAAGCGGGCGAGGGGGCGAGCCCGGCGACGGGGCGCCGGCGATCGAGTTCCTTTACCGCATCGTGCCCGGCGGCGCCGACCGCTCCTATGGCCTGCACGTGGCGCGAATGGCCGGCCTGCCATCGCCGCTGGTGGCACGGGCGGAGCAGATTCTGGCGCAGCTCGAAGGCGATTCGGTCACGGGCGGCGAGATGGTGATCCAAGCCGGGCTCTTCCCCGCGCCGCCCCGCGCCGCCGCGCCGGATCCGCCGCCGTTGACACGGGATCTCGCGGCGGTCGACGTCGACAACCTGACACCGCTGGAGGCGCTGGGGGCGCTGCATACGTTGCGCGAGCGTGCACGTCGCGACATGCGGGCGCTGGGTGAGATGGGGACGTTGGGCGAACCGGTCTGGGACGAAGCGGGCGGAGATGATCGCGAAGGTGTGGGACAACGTGGCCGCTGAAGCGGACGCGGAGGGGCGGTCGTTGAACGCGGCGCCGGATGCTCGCGGGGAGGGTGCGCCGCCGGAGATTGCGCAGCTGTCGCAGCGGGTCGCGGCCCAGATTGCGGCGGGCGAGGTGATCGAGCGCCCCGCCTCCGTCGTCAAGGAGTTGATCGAGAACGCGCTCGACGCCGGAGCGCGGCGGATCGAAGTCGAGCTGGAAGAGGCTGGCTTGGGGCTGATCCGGGTCAGCGACGATGGGCGAGGCATGACAGCCGAGCAGCTGCCGCTGGCGTTTGCCCGCCATGCCACATCGAAACTGCGCCGGGCCGAAGACCTGGAGACGATCCGCAGCTTCGGCTTTCGCGGCGAGGCCCTGCCCAGCATCGCGGCGGTGGCCGAGGTCGATTGCGTCAGCCGGGCCGCGGGCGAGGAGGCCGCAGCACGGCTGCTGTCCCGAGCGGGGCGGGCCGGGGCCGTCCAGCCAGCCGGTGCGCCGCCGGGCACGACGATCGCGGCGCGGGAGCTGTTCGGACGGCAGCCAGCGCGTCGCAAGTTCCTGGCCGGGCCGCGAGCGGAACGGGCGGCGGTCGCACGAGTCTGCGGGGACGCGTTGCTCTCAGGGGCGCTGGGCGTGCCTCTGGGTTCGCCGGGAGGGCTGGCGCTGCGCCTGGTGATCGACGGGCGCACGCTGCTGGAGTCTCCGGCGATGGGGCCCGGCGATCCGGAGGCCACCTTGCGCGCGGCCTTCGCGGCGATCTGGGGTGTGGAAGCGGCGGCCGGTGCGCTCCCACTTCACGGCATGCGGGATGTGGTGCAGGAGGCGGACGAAGCGGATGGGGGGGCGAGCGATGTGGCGAGCCCTGTGGCGGGCGAGGCGATCCGCGTACGCGGGCTCGCGGCCTCGCCCGAGCATCATCGTGGTCGGCGTGGGGAGGTGCGGCTCTTCGTCAACGGCCGCTCGGTGGAGTCGCGCCGCCTGCGATACGCGATCGAGCAGGCCTACGCCGACTTGTTGCCGGCCCGTCGCTTCCCGATCGTGGCCTGCTTCCTGGAGTTGCCGCCGCGGCTGGTCGACGTCAACGTGCATCCGACCAAGGCGGAGGTCAAGCTGCGCGACGAGGGGGCCGCCTTTGGGTTGATCCAGCAGAGTGTGCGCGCGGCGCTGTTGGGGCTGGAACCGCCGCGAGCGGATGGGGCGCAGCCGATCGGGCGAGTCACCGCTGGCGGCCAGCCAGATCGCGGGCGTGGCGAGACCCCCCTGCCCGACTACTTGCGTCGCCGGCCGGTGCCGCCGCTGGCCCAATCGGTTGTTGGGCGCGGGCTGAACGAAGAGGTGGCGGCGGAAGTCCGGGTCTTCGAGCCACGGCCACGGCCCGTCTTCGACCTGGCGCGCGGGCGTCCCCGCTCAAGCGTTGCGCGCGAGGCACAGACGCCACCGGCGCGAGGAACCGTCGCGGACGATCCGTTGGGACCGCCGGAACAGTCGAGGTTGCCGGGCCTGCCGCTGCTGCGGCTGGTAGGCCAGTTGCGTTCGGCCTACGTCGTGGCCGAAGGCCCGGCGGGGCTGGTGCTGGTCGATCAGCACGCGGCGCACGAGCGCGTGCTCTATGAGCAATTCTTGGCCAGATCGCTGGCCGGATCGGCGGCGGACGCAAGCGAGGCAGACGGGGCCCAAACGGAAGGACGGCAAGAGCTGCTCGACCCACCGCTGATCGAGTTGACGCCGTCGGCGGCGGCGGCCTGGGACTCCCACGCGGCCTCGTTGCTGGGCGCGGGCTTCGTCTGCGAGGAGTTCGGCGATCGGGTGCTGCGGCTGCGGGCGGTGCCGGCCGCGTTGGGAGAGCGCGACGCCCGGGCGACGTTGCAGGCCGTGCTGGACGAGTTGGCGGGGGAGGAGCGCGTGGTACTCCAGAACGATCCGGCTCTGGCTTCCGCCGCCTGCCATGCCGCTGTGCGAGCGGGTAAGAGCCTGTCACTGGAAGAGATGCGGGCGCTGCTGCGCGATCTGGAGTCGTGCGAGAACCCGCACACGTGCCCCCATGGGCGGCCGGTCATGGTGCAGTTCGAGCTGGCCGAATTGGAGCGTCGTTTCGGGCGCTAGGCGGGCGCGTAGAGGTGCGGTACTGCGACACGCTTCTCCGCGGCCGGCCAGCGACTCTATCTGCCAGGGCACTGCTTCGCTATTGAACCAGGATTAACAAGTGACTAAATAGTCACGTAATATCACGCCCGCATGGTGTGGCCGATCGTGCGGGAGCGCAGGTGGGAGCCGGTGCATGGAAGCAGTCTTTCGCGCCCTGAGCGACCCGAGCCGGCGGCAGTTGCTGGACCTGCTCTTCGCGCGCGACGGGCAGACGCTGCAGGAGTTGGTGCTGGTATTCGCTTCTCAGCGCAGGGCGTCCTCGCTAGAGCCGATGTCGCGCTTCGGCGTGATGAAGCATCTCAAATTATTGGAGCAGGCCGGCTTGGTGATCACGCGCAGGGTCGGCCGTGAGAAGTACCACTATCTCAATCCGGTTCCGATCCACGAGCTCCAGCGCCGCTGGATCGACAAGTTCGCCGAGCCTTGGGTCTCGGCTCTGGCGGGGCTCAAGCAGCATCTGGAAGAGGAGTCCGCAGTGATGACGAAAGAGGCGGCGCAGACCGGGCCAGCGGCGCACGTGCAGCGGATCTTCATCCGCGCGGAAGCGGCGGCGATCTGGCGCGCGATCACCACGAGCACTCAGACAGAGGACTACTTTGGCGACTGCAGCGTGGAGTCGGACTGGGAGCTGGGCGGCGAGGTGCTCTACCGCCCGCCCAGCGGTGAAGTCGTCGTCTCCGGCACGATCCTGGCGCTGGAGCCGGAACGGCTGCTGCAGATGACCTGGCGCGAGCATGAGGCGGAGATGGCCGACGACCCACCCTCGCGGGTGAGCTGGGAGATCGAGCCGGTCGGGGAGGGTGTCTGCCGCCTGACGATGGTGCACGACGACTTCGCTCGCGAGACGGAGACGTATCGCTCCGTGGGCGCGGGTTGGCCGGCGGTGCTGAGTGGCTTGAAGACGCTCTTGGAGACTGGCGGGCGGCTCGAGATCCCGCACGAAGCGCAGGTGCCTCAAGGGCGAGCTCGGGGAGTCGCGTGAGTGACCGAATCTCGGGTGCTGATTGGCCGATCGTGTTGGACGCAGAGCGGCGGCGGGCCTCGCTTGGCG
>CAUYZA010000065.1:0-11708 GCA_963577225.1 Dehalococcoidia bacterium
CGAGGCCGCGCGCCGCCATTGCGCCCACCTCGTCTGACTCGAAGAGGAAGTCCGCCGTCGCCGCCAAGCGTTTGAGCAGATCTTGGCCCTCGGCAGAGTCGAGGTCGCAGGAGATTCCGCGCTTGTTGCGAGCGTAGGCCCACCAGAAGAGCGAACTATCCTCGCCTTCTTGGTCCCCTGCGAAGGGCGGCTCTCGACGAGCGCTGGAGCTATCGGGTGGCTCGATTTGGATCACGTCGGCGCCGAGATCGGCCAGCATCTGTCCGGCCAGCATGCCGCGTTCATTGGTCAGGTCGAGTACGCGAAATGGGCTGAGCACCAAGTACCTCCGTCGTCGATAGCAGCGTGCCGGCATCGGCCGGTCCGCGCGGTCGGCGCGGGCCACCAAGAGGCGTCAAGATACCACCGGCTCGACGGTGGGGGCGTGGCGCTCGAGCCCGGCAGGTGGATCTCGCTACTGGAGCATGCCCGCTCCGGCCACGTCCCAGACCGCCTCGACGGCGCCATTGCGCATCGCGTGGATCTGGCGATGCAACAACACGGTGGAGTCGGAGTAGCTGGGGATGAGCTGGATCTTGTCGCCGGGCCGCACCTGCGCCTGGGGCCCCAGGCGGTAGTGGGTGTGCTCCGCGCTCAGCCCCACGACCTCCAGGTCGTCGCGGCCGTTGACCAGCGGCATCCCTGTGTGGCGCCCTGTCGTCTTCCAGCCCGCATCGCCGATGGCGCGTTTGCCGTCGGGCGTGCTGATGACCTGGGTCAGAACGAAGAGGGCGTGCTCGTGGTCGCGTACGCCCATCGCGGAATAGGTCGCATCCATCAGCACGCCGCCGCCCGCCTGCAGCTCGCTGAGGTGGCCCTGCTTGAGCGTGATCCAGTAGTTGCCGGTGCCGCCGCCGCTGGTGCAGCCAACGTCGATCCCGCCCGCCTCGACCAGCCGTCGCGCCTCGGACAAGACTTCCGCCGCGGCGATCGTCTCGCGCTCCTTCTCCTCGGGCTCCATGTTCATCACCTGACCCTCGTAGCCCATCAGCCCACGCAGCGAGACACCATCCAGTTCGACCGCGAGCTGGGCCAGCGGCAGGGCGTCCTCGGGCGGTACACCGCAGCGATTCATATTGACGTTGACGTCGACCAATATGTCGATTGACGTTCCGGCGTCGCTCATCGCGGCGGCGACTTCGCGCAGGTTGCCGGCGTCGTCGATGGCGACGCAGAGCCGTGCCCGCCCTGCCAGTTTGGCTAGCCGGGCGATCTTGATCGGGCCCACGATCTCGTTGGCGATCAAGAGGTCGTCCACGCCGCCGTCGACCATCTGCTCCGCCTCCGACACCTTCGCGCTCGTCACGCCCACCGCGCCGCCGGCGATCAGCCGCTTGGCCAACTCCGGCGCCTTGCTCGCCTTGATGTGCGGCCGCCAATCCGCCCCGGCCGCGCGCGCCGCGGCGGCCATCGTCGCGATGTTGCGGTCGAGCGCGTCGAGATCGACGAGCAGGGCGGGGGTGTCGAGCTCCGCGATCGACTTGCCCAGATCCGCGTGGCTCATGAGGTTCTTCTCCTGGACTCAGCCGAGGCGGCTCAGCGTAGCCGAGTCACTCGCGAAGTCGTGCGACGCGCCTTGACCGTCGTCCGACACCGCTCCGAGAATGCTTGGCGCGTGTCTCTGCGGCAGTGAGCGTAAGAGAGGGAGCGGGCGGATGGCGTTCATCGAGCTCAACGGTCTGCAGTTGTTCTGGCATGAGGCCGGCACGCAGCATCGCGACGGCCCCCCAGGGTCGACGATTCTGTTCGTGCACGGCTTTCAGGGCAACGCGGGTGTCTGGCGTCGTCAGTTCGAGACGCTGAGCGACCGCTTTCACACGGTCTGTCTCAACAACCGCGGACGCGCGCCGTCGGAGGTGCCTGAAGGCGTGGAGCAGTTCAACCTCGACCACTTCGCCGCCGACCTCGACGCCTTCGTCGAAGCGCAGGGCTATGACCAGTTTTGCCTGGTCGGCTGGTCGATGGGCGTCTCGACCTGCCTGAGCTATCTCAAGAACCACGGTCAAGAGCGCGTCAATAGCCTGATCCTGATCGACGGCTCGCCGAACTTCCAGAAGTTCCCCAGGCCGCCTGAGGCGCAGGCACTGATCGACCAGGCTGCCGCCGATGCAGCCGGGCGTGAGATCGCCCCGCCCGGTGAGACTCCCACGATCTGGGGCGAACACTTCTTGCCGATCAGCGCAGACTGTCTCGAGGGCTCGCAAAACTCGCTGCGCGTGGCCGACTTCCTGCCATTCCTGCTCGACATCGCCGTCCCGACGGCGGTCTTCCACGGCCGCCACGACGAGCGCATCCCGTTCGAGGCTGGGCAGGCCCTGGCCGACGGCATCCCCAGCGCGGCGCTGCGCAACTTCACGGTCAGCGGGCACTCGCCGATGTGGACGGAGCCGGGTCGCTTCGACCGCGAGATCAGCAGCTTCATCGCGCGCGTGAACGCCCGCGAGGACCGGGAATCGTACGCTAACCGGCAACAGAATCAGCGCTACCAGCGGCGTTAGTCGATCCCGAGCGTGGCGTTGAGCCGAGCAATGGAAAAAGCGGGGGCCGGAGCCCCCGCTTTTTCCATTGCTGCCCGCGCAGGGCGAGCTATTCGTTCCCTTGCGCCATCTGGCTGACCAGCGGCTGTTGTGGCGGATCTGAGATGCGATCTGGGCGGCGCGATCCAGGCTCGGGCTGGAGCCCAACGAAGACGCCCAACGAAGACGGCCTGCGAAGCCGGCTAAACGACGGACTCCATCGGCAGCGACTCGTCCGCCGCCCATTCGGAAAGGGAGGCGTCGTAGACGGCGACATCCTCGTGCCCCAGCAGGGTCAGAAGGAACGCGTCGCTGCTGGCGGCGATGCCACCGCCGCAATAGGTAATCACGCGTCCGGCGCCCAGTGCGCCCGACTCGCGGAAGAGGCGCTCCAACTCCTCGGCCGGCCGGAAGGCGCCTGTCGACGGGTTGAGAACGCCCTCGTCACCGACGGCCGGCACGTTGACGCTGCCGGAAATGTGCCCGGCCCGACCGTAGGGAGCGACCCCTCCGTTGTGTTGTTCCACGGAGAGTGCGTTGACGATGCAAGACGCCGCATCGCCGATCCCAGCCAGTACGTCATCCTTGCCCGCCATCAGACGCTCGCGCGGCGCGGCGTGGAACGTCGCTGCGGGGTAGGCCGGCGCCTCGTTGGATACCGGACGTCCTTCGTCGGTCCACTTCTGCCATCCGCCGTTGAGCAGGGCGGCGTTGTCGAACCCCATCGCGCGCAGCATCCACCAGATTCGTGCCGCCCACATACTGCCGGCGCGGTCGTAAAGGACCACCCGCGCGTCATCGCCCAGGCCCAGCGGTCCCAGGACCGATTCAAACTGCGAGGCGGGCGGCATCATGAAGCGCAGTTCTGCGTCGCGGTCGGAGAGATCGTGCGGCAGGTCGACGAAGCCGCTGCCGGGGATGTGCGACTCGGCCCAGGCGTCGCGTCCCGACTCCGTCCGGAACCCCCGCTCGGGATCGCGGCGGAGGAAGACGCTGCAGTCGTAGATGCGGAGGGTGGGGTCGTCGAGTTGCGCGGCGAGTTCGTCGGTCTCGATTAGGTACTGGGGGTTGGCGAACGGCATGGCTTGTGTCCTCCTATCGACTCAGCTACCGCTAGAGTTGAAACCGCAATCATCAACGTGGATGACGAGCGATGACTTCGCGGGGAGGATAAGGCTGTGGGCGTGTTCATGGATCGACATGAGCTGAGCGAGGACCTGACACCGCGCGATGTCGCCGCGGCGCATCTGGCTGACCTCAAGGTGCAGGAGAAGCATGGCGTTCGCGGGCTGACCTACTGGATGGATGAAGAATGAGGGGCGCGTCTACTGCCTCTTTGAGGCCCCGAACGCCGAGGCGACCCAAGCCATGCACGAGGAGGCACACGGGCAGATCGCCAGCGAGATCATTCCCGTCGACCTGGATGAGGTGGAAGGTTGGCTGGGGCCGGTCGCCGAGAGCCTGGGCTCCGCGGAGCGCTTCAAGGTGGAGGCTTCGGTGACGGAGAGCGCCTTCCGCACGACCCTCTTCTCCGACATGGCGGACTTCACTTCCACGACGCAGCGCATTGGTGACGAAGCCGCCATGGAGGTGCTGCAGGTCCACGACTCCGTGCTGGACGATGCACTGGAGGCCCATCGTGGGCGCAAGGTCAAGCACACGGGCGACGGCATGATGGCCAGCTTCATGTCCGTCTCGGACGCGGTGGAGTGCGCGATGAAGATCCAGCGCGACTTGGCGACGCAGGCGTCCGACCTGCCGGCGCCGATCAACGTGCGCATCGGCCTCAGTGCCGGCGAGCCCGTGGAACGGCACGAAGACCTCTTCGGCTCCGCCGTGAACCTGGCCAGTCGGGTCTGCGACCAGGCCGACGCGGGCCAGATCTTCGTGGCGAGCGTGGTACGCGACCTCTGTATCGGCAAGCAGTACGACTTCGCCAGTGAAGGGCTGCAGGAGCTCAAGGGCTTCGATGACCCGGTCCAGCTCTTCCAGGTCAACTGGCAGGATTAAGCACAATCCGCCCTTGTTGGTGCCGGTGCAGCGGCCGCTAGCCCAGCCTCCAGCGAAAACGTATATTTCTTCCGCCTGGCGATGCGCCGAGGCGGGAGGCGTGGATGTACCTGAACGAGTTCGCCGACAGTGCCGACGCACTGGACATGACCCAGTTCGACGAGTTCAGCAGCCTGCTGCGAAGCGCCGCCGACCTCGGAATCCCCCATTCCGCCGACGTGCGCTACGTCTCCCGCAACGCCGTCATCAACCACCTCCGCCTCCACTATCTGGAGTGGGGCGAGCCGGACGCCCCCCCGGTTCTGGTGCTGCACGGCGGCAATCAGTCGGCGCATTCCTGGGACCTCGTCAGCCTGCACCTGGCCGATCGCTTTCACGTGTATGCGCTGGACCAGCGCGGGCACGGAGACAGCGAATGGGCACGCGACTCTGACTACGCCTCGGAGGTGATGGCCGCTGACGCCCTCGCCTTTCTCGCGGGTCACGCAGTGGCGGCGCCGATCGTGATGGGCCACTCGATGGGCGGCATCGTCACGATGACGTTGACGGTGCAGCAGCCCGAGGTGCCACGCGCGTTGGTAATCGTGGACAGCGGCCCCCGCTTCGAGGCGGAAGGCACCAAGACGATCCGCGACTTCATCACGGCCAACGTGGAGTTCGACTCGATCGATGAATTCGTCGATCGCGTGCAGGCCTACGATCCCTTCCGCACGCGCGAGCACATGGAGCGCACGGCGCGGTACAACCTGGTGCAGCGCGCGGACGGGAAGTACATCTCCAAGTCGGACCGTGTGTTGCATCAGGAGGGAACGCGCCGCGCGCCCGCCAGTGGTGAACGCTTCAGCGTCGACGAAGTGCAGCGCATGTCGATGCCCACCCTCGTCGTGCGCGGCGAGCGTTCGAATATTCTGGCCCCTGAGGCGGCGCAGGCCTTTTCCCAGGCCCTGCCACAGGGCTCGCTCGTGACGGTGCCGGAATGCGGCCACAACGTCCACACGCAGAACACGCCGGGCTTTCTCGCGGCGATCGGGCCCTTCCTGGAGACGCTCTAAAGCGCGGTCGCTCGTCGATCGTGGCGGATTTCTTTGGTTCGCTGGGCTCCGCGTCGGCGCTTCGCGGCTGGCCCGCGCGCGGAACAACAGCGCGACGAGCACCATGACGACCAGGCTGGCGCCGCCGAGCACTCGAGATGCCTTGGCCTATCGCGACGAGCCCGACGGCTTGGTTCGTGCCTTCGAGGTCGAAGGCGACGATGTCTTGGGCTGTGCGCGACATCTGGAAGGTGAGGAACGCGAACAGCGTGCCCAGCCAGAGGATGCGGTATTGGCGATATTGCAGAGCGTCGAAGGTGCGAGAGAACCAGGACTCGCTCACGAGGACTCGCTCATCAGACCAGCCTATCGGTGAGGGCGGTAGGTGCAGCCTCCGGACGCGCAGATCTCGCGGAACCAAATAACGCGGGACTTCGTCATTCCGAGTACCGGATCGTGAGGCGTCGTCGTGTCTATCTTCGTTCGCAGCGGACTCGTCCTCGCCTCGGCTCTGCTTCTGGCGGCCTGTACCAGTGACGCCCCGCGGACCGAACCCCCTCAATCGGAGCAACAGGCTGAGCCGGAGTCGGTCGAGGGCGCGGAACCGGGTCGGGCGCTCGACGCCGTAGCTGCGGAGCTCGAACTCGTCGATCAGCCGCGCGATGCCGCCTTCGAGGTGACGGTGATGCCCCCGGTCCACCAGCCCCCGGAAGTGGAGGCGGGCCTCGCATCGAAGCGGCCGCTCTGGCTGGAGGGCGCGACGCCGTTGAGCCTCGAGCGTGGCGTCGTGGGGGCGGCGCGACGGTTCGTTGTGCTTCACGCCTGCACACACTGCGATGTGGGTGACGGTTCGATCGGACCGCTCGCCCCCGATCTGATGAGCCAGTCCTACGTCCTTTTCCCCACGGTCATGCGGACGAGACCCGTGCTTTCACCCGACGAGCGCACCATCGCCGTCCTCGCCTGCCGTGCGTCCTGCGCCTCGGAGGGGATCACCTGGGACCTGAATCCGTCGGTCTATCTCAGCCGTGACGGTGGCTGGCGCTGGGAGGAGCGTCGTCTGGCGGAAGGCATCTGGAGGATCCGGGAGCTGGAGGGAGACGAGGTCGTGCTAGCGTGATTAGAGCTGACCGGACCGCAACCGTGGGGCACGACAGTGGTCGAGCTCGTGCGGTTGAGCGACGGCAGCACGCTGGAAGAGACGGCCTCGGTCTGGTGGGCGTACGCCGCGGGCCCCCGACTCGGCTCTCGAACGGGGGCCACTTCGTGCGGGACTTCGCGCCGGCTGAGATTAGGGGTCTGGCGGTCGCGGACGATGGGCGGCTGGCGGTGGTTCTGCGTTGCGGCGTCTGTCGCCCCGAGCGGCATGTGGGGCTCGTCATCTTCGACTCCGGCGGCAATGAACTGGCCAACCACCGCATCGATCTGTCCCCTTTGAGCCCCGAATCGATGGTGGTGCTTGGCATCCGCAGCCTCCGCTGGGGTCCGAACGGCGAGCTCTGGGGGGGTGAGCGATGTGATCAGCCCCCGCGTCACCCGGCGTCCGTTGCTGATCGACCTGACGGCGGAACTCGTCACGGTCTTCGCGTCGTCGGAAGACTCGGGTGGTGAGATCCGGGCCGTGGTGTGGGGCACAGCCGTGGAGCCGCTGCCGGTCCAGTCCGTCGATGGCTGTCTTTTGCTTCGGGTCACGCCGCGTCAAGAGGACGAGGCAGCGAGCGGCGGATGCGTCGAGGCGGGTGACTGACCGCTGAATCGGCTCTCGACGCAGACGGCGCCGAGTGGCGTTTCGTCGTGGGCGAACGTGTGGCGGGCTGGGCACCGGTCGAGGCGATCCAGCCAAAGCGAGACTCAGTCGTCCAGTAACAGGCTGGGTCCGTAGTTCTCCTCGAGGTGGGCGACGATCGTTCCGAAGGCGTCGTCGACGGTGTCCGAAAAGCTGAGCAGGCCGCGATCCTCGCGCGAAATGACCCCGTGCTGCACCAGGGCGTCGAGGTCCAGCACGCTGCGCCAGAAGTTGGAGTCGTACAGGATGATGCCCATCGGCTTGCGCATGCGCTTCGTCTGGATCAGCGTGAGCGCTTCCATGAGTTCGTCCATGGTGCCGAACCCGCCCGGGAAAAAGACCAGCGCCTTGGCGTTGTAGAGGAACCAGAACTTGCGCAGGAAGAAGTAATGGAAGGCGAAGGCGAGATCCGGCGTCACCCACTCGTTGATCGACTCCTCCTCCGGAATCGTGATCCCCAACCCGATCGACTTGCCTCCGGCCTCGGTCGCGCCGCGATTCGCCGCTTCCATGATTCCGGGCCCACCGCCGGAGCAGACGACGAACTGGCGGGTTCCCGGCCGGTTGTTGCTCCAGCTCGTGAGGCGGCCGGCCAGCTCGCGCGCGGCCTCGTAAGACTCGGCCAGTGCCTTCAGCCCGGGGTTGGTCGCTGCGTCGCCGGCCGGCCGCACGCGGGCTGATCCGAAGAACACGATCGTGTCTTCGATGCCCTTTCGCTCCAGCCGGAACTGGGGTTCCAGGAGCTCGGCGGCGACTCGGATCAGGCGGGCGTCGGCGCTGCGAAGGAAGCTGAGATCCTCGTAGGCCTCACGAGGGATCCGCGTGGGGTCGGGATCGGCATTCGTCATGGGCACAGCATACGAGGCGACTCCACGCGCGGAGGGCGCACAACAGGACTGGGTGGGGCGGTACGATGCTGGTGAGCCCAAGGTGGGGCGTGCAACCCCGCCGCCGACTAGGAGCGGCCGCCATGAGTCGCGAACAGTACGTCGCTACCGACAAGGCCACCGGCGTGGAGATCGCAGTCACCGGCGAGTTTCCGCCCCACCCTGACGACCGCATGCGCATCGCCCGCACCACGACGCTCTTCACGCGGCTGATCTCGACGCTGTTAAGCAAAGAGGAAACCGAGCGGCGTAACGGCTTCCGCGCCGTTGAGACCCAGCTCGAGTTGGCCGACGCCCTGATTCGGCAGGACATGGACGATGTGCGTCGTCTGGTGCGCGAGACCATGGAGAGCATGGGCGTCACGCAGGAACAGCTCAACGACCTGGCGCGCCAGCTGCGCGACCTGGGCGGGCTCGACGAGGCCACGGCGGACCAGATCACGGATGCACTCGGCCTTGGTCCCCAGGCCCCGCACGGGTCGGCACCCGCCGACGAAGCTCCTGCTGTCGAAGATGACAGCCCCGTTATCGACCTGCCGCCTCCCTTCAGCGACAGCGATGACGAGCCTGAGGCGCCGTCTGCCAGCGAACCCACCCCAGACGACGACGATGAGGGCGATGGGCTCGCCGCGGATGCCCGATAAGGTGACGTCATGCAGATCGTGATCACTGGCGCGAGCGGGCTGATTGGTCGGGCCTTGGCCAAAGAGCTGCGGGCTCGCGGTGCATCCATCACCGGCATTTCGCGGACGCCCTTAGGGCCCACCGGCGACGGGATTACCTGGGTACCGTGGGACGGGCTGCCCGATGCGGTCTCGGGCGCGCAGGCCGTGATCCATCTTGCCGGGGCAGGAGTAGCGGACAAGCGTTGGTCCACGCAGCGCAAGGCCGAGTTGCGTAGCAGCCGGATCGACACCGGCCGTCGCGTCGTGGAGGCGATCGCCGGTGCCGGGGAGAAGCCCAGCGTCCTGGTCGGCGCCTCCGCCGTGGGCTACTTCGGTGATCGCGGCGACGAAGTGCTGACGGAAGACTCGGCGCCAGGCGAAGGCTTTTTGGCCGAGCTCTGCCGCGACTGGGAAGCATCGGTGAGCGATGCCGTGATCCGCACGGCCGTGATCCGAATTGGTCTCGTGCTCTCAGCCGACGGCGGTTTCCTCAAGCCGCAGCTCTTGCCGTTCAAGCTGGGGCTGGGTGGACCGATCGGCGGCGGTGGCCAGTTCTTGCCCTGGATCCACATCGACGACGTGGTGCAGTACCTGCTCTGGGCGACCGAGGACAACGCGGTTGAAGGCATCTTCAACGCCGCTGCGCCGGAACCCGTTACCAGCAAGACCTTTGCGCGCAGCCTTGGGCGCGCATTGCGAAGACCCGCGATCCTGCCCCTGCCGCCCGCCATCTTCAAGCTGCCCTTGGGCGAAGGCGCGTCGCTGATGACTTCCAGCACACGGGCCATCCCCCAGCGCGCCCAGGCCATGGGCTTCGAGTTCAAATTCCCGACGCTCGACGAGGCCCTCGCCGACGTGCTCGGGTAGCCGGCGGAGCATGACGACGGAGCTACCTCTTCGCTACGGGCTCAACCCCCATCAGCAGCCGGCGCGAGCGCTGCTGGCGGGTGACGGATCGCCGATTGTGGTGCGCAACGGCGCTCCGGGCTACATCAACCTGCTCGACGCGCTCTCGTCCTGGCAACTCGTGCGCGCGTTGCGTGTGGCGTTGGACACGCCGGCGGCCGCTTCCTTCAAACACGTCAGCCCGGCCGGGGCGGCCATCGCCTCACCGCTCAGCGCACGCCTGGCGCGTGCCTATGAGGTGGGCGACGGAGAGCTATCGCCGGTCGCGACGGCCTATGTCCGTGCGCGCGGAGGCGACCTGGTCTCCTCCTACGGTGATGTCGCTGCCGTCAGTGAGCGTGTCGATCTCTCCCTGGCCAACGTTCTTCGTCGCGAGGTTTCGGACTGCATCGTCGCCCCAGGCTTCGACGACGACGCGCTCGAAGTGCTGCGGGCCAAGAAGGGCGGCAACTATCTCGTGATCGAGGCGGACCCGGACTTCGTGCCGCCGCCCATGGAGCGACGCGAGCTGTTCGGCGTCACGCTCGAACAGCCCGCGGACAACGAACCGGTCACGCTCGATGTCCTCAACGAGGTTGTGACCACGCGAAAAGAGTTCTCGGTGGAAGCGCGGCGCGACTTGCTGGTCGCGACGATCGCGCTGCGTTACACACAGTCGAACTCGGTCTGCGTGGCCGCGGAGGGCCAAGTGATCGGCCTCGGCGCGGGGCAACAGTCGCGCATCCACTGCAGCCGGAACGCCTGCGGCAAGGCTGACCGCTGGATGCTGCAACAGCACCCGCGCGTGCTCGACCTGCCGTTGAAGTCTGAGCTGCGACGCCCCGATCGCTTCACGGCCCGGGAACAGTTCATCGCGCACGCGGAGCTTTCGGCCGCCGAGCGCACCTATCTCGCGCGTCAGTTCGACGGTGACGTCGAGCCCCTCTCCGAGGAGGAGCGCCGTGATTGGATCGCCGGCTTCACAACGTCGCTTAGCCACGACGCCTTCATCCCCTTCCGCGACAACATCGACCGCGCACAGGCCAGCGCGGTGCGCTACGTGCTGCAACCGGGTGGCTCGATCGCCGACGAGGGCGTGATCGCCGCCGCCAACGAGTACGGTATGACGATGGCCTTTTCCGGCCTGCGCCTCTTCCGACACTGATGCGGGACTGAGATGGACTTCCACGAGAGCGCTGCGGCCAACTTCGAGCGACACCTCGTGCGGAACTCGTACCCCGGCCGCGTTCTGGTGATCGGCCGCGCCGCCGACGGTTCCTGGCTGCAGATCTACGCGATCATGGGTCGCTCCGAGCGGAGCCGGAACCGCCGCTTCGTCGCCGATGGGCCCACCCTGCGCACGGAGGCCGTCGATCGGTCGAAGATCAAGGACCCGTCGCTGATCATCTACCGCGCCATGGCGGAGCTACCGGGCGTCTATCTGGTGACCAACGGTGATCAGACGGACACGATCGTCGACGCGCTGCGTCGCGCGCAAACGTTCGAGGCGGCGCTGGCGACGCGCGAGCGCGAGCCGGACTCGCCCAATTACACGCCTCGGATCAGCGGGATGCTGGACGCGCGTGGGGGCGGTCCGGAGGTCGCGCTCAGCCTCCTTCGAGCCAACGACGCCGATCCCGAACAGACCGACCGCGTCAGCACTCGCCCCGCCGCCCCGCCGCCCGGCTACGGCTACCTGCTCAGCGTTTACCAGAGCGACGGATCCCCGCTGCCGCCGTTCCGCGGCGATCCGCTGCCGGTGCCGCTCAGCGGCAGCGCCGAGCAGATCCTGGATCGCTACTGGTCCGCGCTGGACGAACAGAACCGCATCGCGCTGGCCGTCAAACAGATTTCCGATCTCGCGCTGCCGGGCTCGATCTCGCTGCGGA
>CAUYZA010000066.1:0-11646 GCA_963577225.1 Dehalococcoidia bacterium
AGAATGAGCCGACGCATCACGTACTGCCGCACGGTCGCCCCCTTCATCTAGGCAGTGGTTGACTTCATGTGTGCCCCAACCAGTTGTCAGGCAAGATTGAGGCGGCTAAACTCCCCTGTCAATAGGGCCGCAGCGGAAATCCCGCTAGGTCGCACAAACGCGGTCGGCTTACGGTCGACGGGGGAGCACATGCGAGAGCGAGATTCGGGAACCTACTGGGAGCGGATGCGGCAGTCCCGCCTTTCGCGGCGGCGCCTTCTCACAGCCGCTGGCCGCGCCGGCATCGGCGCCACTGGTCTGGCACTGGTGGGGTGTGGCGACGACGACGACGCCCCCGCCCCCGCCGCGGCAGCTGTTGCGCAGACGGAGTCTGACGACGAGCAGGCGCAAGCCCAGGCCGAGGAACAGGCCCAAGCCCAGGCGGAGCAGGCCGATACCAATACGAACAAGACTCGGCCGGCACGCGAAGCAGATGACGAAGCGGAGCAGGCCGCCCCAGCGGGACGTGAGGGGATTCCGGGCGGCGTGTTCACCTACCCGAGCACCGACGGCTCTATCTTCGACCCCGCCGTCGCCGGTCACGGGGGCACCTCCGCCACCATCTGGGGTGCCTTCGGTCGTCTGAACACACTGGACGGCAACTTCCGCCTCCAGGGCGCCATGGCGGAGTTGCCGGAGGTTGTGGACGAGCAGACCTTCGTCTACAGCATCAAGCCGAACGTCTTCTGGCACGACGTGGCACCGCTCAATGGCCGCCAGTTCACCGCCGACGACGCGTCCTTCGGGCTGCAGCGCTTCGGCCAGGACAATCCCGAGTTCATCCACCAAAAAGACCTCGATCTGATCGACAACTTCGAAGTCATCGACGACCTCACGCTGCGTCTGGGCGCCAGCGAGCCCTTCGCGCCGCTCTTGAACACTATGGCTGAACAGTGGGCGCTGATGGTCTCGCGTGATGTTGTGGAGGAGTTCGGCGACACCGCGGTCGCGAATGACTGGGACAAGATCATCGGCACCGGCCCCTGGATGCCCGATACGCGCGTCGCGGATGCGGAGACGACCTTCAAGGCCAACCCGAATTGGTACGGCGGGGAGCCCTATTTCGACGGCGCGCGCGCTATTTGGTTCACGGACAAGGCAATCCAGTTGGCCGCCTTCATCTCCGGCCAGATCGATCTCGCCAGCGCGGCCGTCGGCGGCAAAGCCGCCGACCTCGCGGTGGTGCAGGATGAGCTCGGCCCGGATGAGGTCTGGGGCATCCAGCGCTCGCGCACAACGCAGGGCACCGGCACCCACTTCAACGTGAACGTGGAGCCCTACAACGACCCGCGCGTGCGGCTGGCGCTCCACCTGGCAGCGAACCGCGAGCAGCTTATCGCCGTCAGCCAATCAACGTCCGTTCCGCAAGTCTTGGGTGGGCCGATCGCGGAGATTCTGGAGCCCTACGGCCACACCACCGAGGAATTGGCCGAGATCCCGGGTTACCGCTCGGGCGCCGCCCGCGAGGAAGACGTCAACGACGCGCAGACGCTCTTGGAATCGACCGGCATCGACTTGGGGAACCTGCCCTCGATGACAGTCTGGGCGCATCCCGTCGCCTCCAACATGACCCAGGTCATGCAAGCTAACTGGAGTGAGATCGGTTTCGACATCGAGCTGGAGGAAGCCGCGACCTCCGACTTCCTCGCGATCCGCAGCAGCAAAGAAGGCTTCGCCGTCATCGCCGGCGGACATGGGGGCGGTTCGGACCCCGACTTCATGCACACCGAACACTCCACCGGTGGTGGCCAAAACTACGGCAACTACTCCGATCCCACGCTGGACGCTCTGCTCCACAAGGGCCGCACCACATTCGGCGTCGCCGAACGGAAAGCGATCTACGACGAGGCTCAAAACTACGTGCTGACCGAGAACCCGCCGCGCATCTTTGCCGGCCACTCGTACGGCATGGTGATCGGTCGGAGCTACGTCAAGAACTTCAGCGGCGTCGTCACTTATGGCTACATGGGTGAGCACATGGCGAACATGTGGCTCGACGGCAAACCGGCATAGATCTCCTGCAGCGGATGAACAAAACAAGGCCGGGGCGATGGCGCCCTGGCCTTGTTCTTGAGAGCTGAGCGGCGCGTCTCAGTCCCGCTCCATCCGATCGACGATGCGCCGGTCGCGTTTGGCCGATCCGTCGTGACAGCGCTTGTATTTTGCGCCAGACCCGCAGGGGCACGCATCGTTGCGCCCCGCTCCGCGAATCGTCACGCCCACGACTCCGCCGACGTAGAGCTCCGGCAACGCCGCTAGGACATCCCGCTCGATCACCGGCGCCGCTTGCGGCGGATGCTCGGCTTGCAACGCTGCGATAAGCTCGGCCAGCGACGACCGCCCATCGATCTTCGCCACGAATGTCGCCGAGTCCGCGCTGATCGGCAGCCCATCCGGCAGCCCCGGACCCGACAAGACGTGCGACCACTGGAACGCGTCGCCGGCCAGAATTGGCTCGCGCCCCAAGCTCATCGTCGCCGCCAACTCCGGCACCAGCCGCATGAGCCCGTTCGTTCCGTCGGAGGCTTGGCTCAGCGCCTGCATCTCTCGGCGGCGTTCGTCGAGCAACGTGTCGACCTGCTGTATCTCGTCGGCGATCCCCTCGGGCGCATCGCCGTGCTCCAGCACCACCCGCTCATACCCCTGCGGCGGATGGCCCGAAACCGCCTGTACGAATGCTTCGCGCGGCGTCAGTCCTGGCTCGTCCCCAATGACCTGCCGCCGCGCCTCCCAGAAGTACGAATCGGCGGTCCGGTTCGTCGAGTAAAAGAGCCGGGCCATCAGGTGGAAGTAGTCGTACTGGCGGTCGTAGAGCCGCTTGTAGGCGGCGCCCGCCGCCTCGCGCATGGTGGGGTCGTTGAGGCTGGAGTGGACGTAGGCGGCCGCCAGTCGCCCTGAGTTGAGCGCCAGATGGACGCCCGAGGAGAAGAGCGGGTCGATGAAGCACGCGGCGTCGCCGACCAAGACATACCCATCGCCAGCGACCGTGCTCGACGTGTAGGACCAGTCTCGGACCACCTGTGGCTCGTCGACCAGCGACGCCTCACGCAGCATCGCGGCGAAATGTGGCGCTTGCTCGATCTGCGCGCCGAGAAAATCGCGCGGACTGGCATCGCGGAGGCCCGATTGCCCCGTCGTCTTGTCGACGACGGCTCCGACGCTGACGACGCCGGTGTGCAGCGGAATCAGCCAGAGCCATCCATGCTCGAACGCCTCAATGAAGATGTTGCCCTCATCGGGAGCGGGCAGCCGCTCGGAATCGCGGTAGTAGCCGTAGACCGCGAGATTCTGGAAGAACGTGTCCCACTGGCGCAGATCGAGCTTGCGGCTGAGCAGCGCCGTCTGTCCGCTGGCATCGACGATGAAGCGAGCCGCCAGCGTGCCCGCGCCGTCTTCCGCGCTGTATTGCACCGCGGTCGCCCGCGCGCCCTCGAAATCGATATCCGTGACGGCGACGCCCTCATGCACTTCCACGCCGTGCTTGCGGGCGTTATCGAGCAGGATCGCGTCGAACTGCGAGCGGACCACCTGAAACGATGTCGGGTGCGCGACGCGTGGCGAGTCCTCGAAGTACCACGACCACGGGTCCGGGTCCGTGCCCCAGACCATCGTCGCGCCACGCTTCGTCACGAAGCCCGCTTCCTCGATCGCGGGCATGACGCCCAACCGTTCGAGAATCGGCAAGCTGGCCGGCAGCAACGACTCTCCCACGTGTTCGCGCGGGAAGTGGGCACGCTCGAGCAAGACGACATCGAATCCGGCGTCGGCCAGGATCGTCGCGGTGCAGCTCCCGCCTGGGCCGCCGCCAATTACGGTGATGTCACAGCTCTCGCGCATCCGGCACCCTTATCCCCCGCGTCGAGGCCATCGCATCCTAGCGCTCGATCGGTCCGCTGCTCGGGACGTAGGCGTTCATCGAGCCATCGAAGTTGGCTGCGCGTTCATAGCCCAGCGGCTTCATCACGAAGACGGCGTGCGCCGCACGCCCGCCTCCCTGTCAATACGCGACGACGGAACTCTCCGGCGTGATCCCCTTCGCGCCCAGGATCCCGCGCATTGCATCCGCGGACTTGAGCAGTCCCTCTCGCCGTCCACCAGTTCGAGCCACTCGAGGAGGACCGCGCCCGGCAGATGGCCGGCTCGATCGGGCGGGTTGTTGCGCGCCGCCGCGCCGGAATATTCATCCGCGCTGCGCGTGTCCCAGAACAGCACCGAGCCGTCGGCCGCCCGCGCGTCTCCCAGTTTCGGAATCCACCATTGAGCACCCTACCTCCCCCGTCCCCCGCTCCATGCCCGTAGTGGCTGAAGGCCCACCAGGCCCGCGCCGAGGCTGGCCCTGCCGCGTCGTAGCACACGACGACGTCGGCGGCGGCGATCCCCAGCGCCCCCACCGTCGCTGCGAACTCGTCGGCTGTGCAGATCCCCGGCACCTCCCCGGTCGATCGAAACGCGCCCGGCGGCAACAACAGCGCACCGGGAATGTGGCCCGCCGCGTAGTCCGCCTCGCCACGCGCGTCGACGATTCGCAGCCGTGCGTCGCCCAGCCGCTCTGCCAACCATTCCGCGCTCGCCAAGAACTCGTCGTGAGGATAACTCGACTCTGCCATCACGAACTCCCTTCTCGCACTGCCTCGCCGGCAGCCCGCTCTAGCGCTCCGTCTGCCGCAAGCCCGGGAATCGTCCCGAGAAAGTTTCGCACGACCCGGCCGTACCCGGCTGGATCGAGATTCCAGGCACCCACATGATGCGCCTGTGGCACGCGGTGGTAGCGCAAGCCCGACGGCAACTCCCTTCTTGCCGAACCCGACAGCTAACCCCGTAGGCGAGACTGAGGGAGCATGTCTCGGTGATCCGGGCGACCCGCGGGCCCATCCTGGTTGAGCCGCCGTCGTCAGCTGTCGACCTCGCACCGAGTCGGACCTTCGTGAGCGGCATGTTCAGAGAGGAGCCAGACGCCTTACTCTATGTTCCTGGCGGATCGGTGGAGCTCAGGAGAGAGTGCCCACGTGACGAAGAAGCTCGACGGTAAGGTCGCGATCATCACCGGCGGTAACAGCGGAATCGGCGCCAGCACCGCGCACCGCTTCGCGCAGGAGGGAGCCAGGGTGATCCTCATGGCCCGGCGGGCGGGGGAAGGCAAGGCGGTGGAGCAGGCCATCCGCGACGGCGGCGGCGAAGCTTCGTTCATCGCGTGCGACGTGGGCGACGAGGGCTCGGTCAGGGCTGCTGTCGACCAGGCCGCGCAGACCTACGGGGCGGTGCACCTGCTGTTCAACAACGCCGGCGGCGGGGCTGGCAGTCACTTCCCCGACGAGCCGACCGACGAGTGGAATCGCGTAATCGGCGTCAACCTGACCGGCACGTTCCTCGTGAGCCGCGCGGTCTGGCCGCACCTGGTTGCCGCGGGGGGTGGGGCGGTGGTGAACATGTCGTCGCTGGCGGCGCAGCGCGGATTCAGCCCCCGCATGCTCGAAGAGTTCGGTGCGACCTCCTCGTCGTACTACGCCGCCAAGGCCGGTGTCGACGCGCTGACGCGCTACATGGCCGGCGTCGGCGGGCTGCACAACATCCGCGTCAACTGCGTGCGCCCCGGGCAGATCATTACGCCCGGCGCGACCGGCGGGACGTTCGACAATCCCGACGGCGGCCACCACGTCTTCGAGAAGATGTTCAACCATGCGCAAATCGTGAAGGGACCGGGCCTGCCGGAAGATGTCGCGAACCTGGTGCTCTTTCTCTCCTGCGACGACTCCCGCTTCATCAGCGGTGAGATCATCAACATCGACGGGGGCGTCGCGGCCAAGATCTAGCGGGCAAGCGACCAAGGCCGGCCGCTGACACGGCGCACTATGTATCGATCGTGACGACTAGGGGGCGGAGGCCCCCGCCCGCCCGGTCGCGCCCGACCAAATCGGCGGCGCTTGCGACAGCGTCTCTCCCAGGTGCCGCAGCGCCTCCTCTTGCCCCAGGACGCAATCGTGGTTGAAGTCGCGGCCCCGGCAGCCGGGCGTGAGCCTCAATCCGCGCCACGCCGTGAGCGCGACCAATGCCGCGCCGGCGCCGGCCGCGGTAAGCAGTCCCGCTTGGTTGCCGAGGGTCACCGCGAGGGCACCGCCGACGACGAAGCCGAGCGTTGTCGTGCGACGGACTTAGTCCAGCTCGAAATAGAGGTGGAGGTGCGTCTGGCAGCCGGGGTTAAAGGCAGCTCCGCATGCCGGGCAGGTGGAGTCACAGGCGAGATAGCCGCTCACGCTAAGGACCCCGCCGCAAACGCCGCAGAGGACGGCGTCCTGAGTGCGTTGGGCCAGTGGCCAGACCTGCACGGGGTGATCCGCCAGCGCCGCGTGGCATTCGAAGCACGGGAACCAGGCGCCGCAGCACTTCATCCGCAGCGCGATCACATCCATGGGCCCATGCCAGTGGGCGCACCGCGTCTGTGCGTCGACATCGATGCCTTGCACTGCGTGACCGTGGACCTTGCGGAACTCTGGGGCAGCCTGACTGGTCATGTGGACCAGCCTAGCCCAGCGCGCCAGCTCCCGGGACCAGCCACGGAGGTGACCTGCGCGGACAACTCCAACCTCGTCTTCAAGAACAACGACCACACGGCGTCGTGGCGGTGCAACACTCCGTCCGCCCAATAGGCATGGGGCATTGACTCATCCGCAGTCTGTCGCGGGGGTGCGCGAATCTCACGCGATTCGCCGATCGCGTTCTGGCGGGGGTAGCGGACCGCAGTTCGTGTATGCGCGATCGACTATCGAACCGACCTCCGCCTCAGCCGCAAGATCCCGCCCGAGACTACGGAACGCTCTGGACGCTGCGGATCTGCCCATTTCACCGGACGGATGGGGTTTTGCACCCCCAAGGCGAGCGGGAGATCTTCATTTCTGTCGAGCAGATCGAACGGGTAACTTTCACTATCGGAAATTCGCAGCCAAGTGCCGAGTTCGTCGTACGGGTCGATGGGATGGACTTCCCAGATCTGAACCTACGGTGCTAACGACCCTGTCCGGCACCACAGTTTGATCGTTCGCGGCAGCTTGCGTGAAGCCGCCGTGGGTCGACGTTTCGGTCCGTCGCGCACAGAATGGGCGATCTGGGTCTTGTGGCCCCACGGGTCCCGCGCGTGACGTCTCCATGCGGGCGCCCAGTCACCCCGCCCGATGCGATCCCGGCGGTGGCTACGGTCACCACTTCACTGGTGAAGTACAGGGCTCGAGTTTTGCGCGGTCGCTGCCAGAATACCCCGTCAATACTGGAGATTCGAGCCCCTACCTCCGCGCAAAATCCGCTGACGTTCTTCCTTTTAATCCGTCGGTCTAAGACACAAGATCTCCGATGACTCGACCGACCCACGGCGACCATTGGATCGCGCGCTCGCCCGAGAACTACGCGAGGATTCGGCTGGTCTGTTCCGATGCGTAGAATTCGCCGTGGGGTGACCCACGATGGGGCGCGCTGAACGCCGTCGGTGCGGTTGGCGTGGCGCCCGTCGAGAATGGTCGCGAACAGGTCGTCGCCGAGCGATACGTCGGCGCCAGAGACGCCAGCTTCGGTGAGCGTCGCATCGTACACCTTCCGGGGCATATCGATGCAGCGGATGGCGCGGCCGGTTGCTCGCCCTCGACCAGGTCCGTCACCACTTGCGAGACGAGGAGGCATCTTCGAGCGAAGCGCTTCCACATGGACGGTTCGGGACGTAGCCTGCGGGGCGGATGGGTCGGCGCGCCTGGCAGCGCCGCGACCCGCGGCGTCTGTCTGAATCAGATTCAAGCGCCCCCAAGTGTCCAGGTCCGCTTGTGCCAATGGGTGGCTGTGGGCTCCGACTCACCCCAGCCCGAGAATCACGTGGCGCGGCGTGGGGCCAGGAAATCCGCCGTTTGCACACGCGCGGCGACCGTAGCGATCGCCTCGGGGGCGCCACGATCGGCGGCAGCCTCTAGCATCGCGAAACTCATCCACGAAGGAGTGGTGACGGTGACGCCGAACCAGGACAGCTCGTTGGACACACACATCGGCGCGGCGCCAGACACCATCTCCCGCCTACGCTAGCTCGCGGACAGCGACGACGACGGCCCCGTGCTGATGCTGAACATCAACCGCTACGCTTCCTGCAGCCGGCTACCCCGACGGCCCCGCCTACGCCGAGTACATGCACTGGCTCGAGCACGCGGTTAGCGCCGACGGCGGAGCCGTCCTCTGGCGCACCCCCGTCAACGACCAGATCATTGGCTGCGCCCACGACGAGGCCGACGAAGTCCTCGCCGTCTGGTATCCCAGCCACGCCGCGTTCCTCGCCCTACGCCAGGCCGACGGTGCCGACAAGATGTTTGCGGGCCGCGCCACGTGCGTTGCGCACGCGACCATCCTCGCTCTGCCCGGCGACCGCGATCCGCGCCAACCCCAAGCCTGAGCGAGGCGGTCCGCGCGTCGCCCTATCCTCCGTCAGCCGCCTGGCATCCGGACCAGAACCAGTGCAGTTGAAGCCAGCAAGGAGCTCTTCATGATCGACCTCGAGCGAGACGGCGATGTCTTCATCCTGACCATGAACGCTGGAGAGAATCGCTGGAACACCACGTTCGCCCGCGCCTTCGACGCGGCGCTGGACGAGGTGGCCGCCTCCACCGGCCCCGCCGCCCTCGTCACGGCATCGTCCAGCGAGAAATTCTTTTCCAACGGACTCGACCTCGACTGGCTTTCCGACGAAGGCGAGCATCCGGGCGGCGACCGGCGTGTCTTCGGCGCCGAGGCGATGGCCCTCTTCGGCCGCCTGATCACCTTCCCCATGCCCACGGTCTGCGCCGTCAACGGACACGCCTTTGGCGCCGGCCTGATGGTCGCCCTCTGCCACGACCTGCGGATCATGCGCAAGGATCGCGGCTACCTCTGCGCCAACGAGATCGAGCTGGGCATGACCATCCCCGAGCCGGAACTGGCGCTCTTTCGCCACAAGATGCCGATGGACGCTTTTTTCCAAACCGTCCTCCACGCCCGACGCTGGGCTGGCCCCGATGCCTTGAGGGCTGGCATCGTGCAGCAGGTCACCAACCTTGAGGACGTTCGCGACGCTTCCTTGCAGCGCGCTCAGGCCCTCGCCCACCTTGGTGCTCATCGGGAGAACATGGCCTGGATGAAGGAGCGCATCTACGGCGAGAACGCGTCCATCAACAACGTCCACGGCCCCGCTCACATGCTGCGAAACCAGTCGCTCTACCCTCCGCGCCCCGACACCGCCGCCCGTGCTCGCTGAGTCGCCGTCGAGATGATGAGGGGTCGATTCGGCGCCTCGCCCCCAGCCGTTCCGGTCCGGCTTATTCCCTATCAGCCCGTCGGGCAGGGGGTATGTAGAGATAGTCGATCTGACTAGCTCACGAGCCCCACAGATGAGGGGGGATGCCGTGGGCGTCCGAGTGCAAGGCCTGGTATCTTCCCGTTCCGAGAGGGGGTTGGCATGAAGATCACTTCGATATCGGCGATCGCCGCCTCACCGGACGCCACCGCCCATCCGATGTTCAACTTTCCGCCCTGGAACTTCGTCTTCGTCAAAGTGGAGACGGACGAGGGCATCGTCGGGTGGGGGGACGCCACGTGCGGACCCATGGCGGTGGTGAAGATGGTGGAGGAGTTTGCGAAGCTGCTGATCGGGGAGGACCCGTTCCGGATCGAGGAGTGCTGGCAGACGATGCACCACCGGCCCTTCACGCGGGGCGGCCCCATCCAGAACTCCGCCGCAGCGGGGATCGAGATGGCGCTCTACGACATCAAGGGGAAAGCGCTCGGGGTTCCGGTGTACGAGCTCTTGGGCGGCAAGCTGCGCGATCAGATCTGGTGCTACGGCCGCTGGGACGGCCCGTCACCGGAGGCCGCCGCGGAGTACGCCCTCAGCCAGCTTGAGACCGGCTTCACCGCCCTGAAGGGCGATCCGTTCGACCATCGGGGGCTCTTCATCAGCTACGAGGCCTCGCGAAAGGCGATCGACACGTTCGCGGCCGTGCGCGACGCCGTGGGGTTCGAGGTCGAACTCCTAGTCGAGGTCCATGGACGGCTCACGCCGGCGGAGGCGATCCGCATCGGCAACGCCATCGAGGAGTACCGGCCGTTCGTGTACGAGGAACCAGTCCCATTCGAGAATCTCGATGCCATGGAGAAGGTGGCGCGGTCGATCAGCATTCCGATTGCGACGGGGGAGCGGCTGTACAGCCCCTTCACCTTCTTCGACCTGCTCCAGCGCCAAATCGTCGCCATGATTCAACCGGACGTGATTCAGTGCGGCGGCATCGGGCAGCTCAAGCGGATCGCCGCGCTGGCCGAAGCGCAGTACGTCGGTGTCCAGCCGCACGCGATCCATGGACCGATGGATGTCCTGGCGGCGCTGCACTTAGATGCTTCAATACCTAACTTCATGATCCATGAAGGCGGTACACGGGCATGGTTCCAGGACGCCTGCATCGGCGAGTTCCCGGTGCAGCGCGACGGTTTCCTCCCCGTCCCGACGGCGCCGGGACTCGGCGTCGCGATCGACGAGACGTGGCTGGCGGCGCACCCACCACAACCGGACTCGGGCTGGGCGCCCGCGCTCGGCACCCTTCCGTCGAAGCAGTTCAGCAAGGTGGCGTCGCCCTAGGGCGAGAAGCGATGTCCGCCGGGCATCGCGCTCCACGGCTAGTGGACGATCTCTCGGATCACGAGGTCCGCGATATGTTCCGAGTCGAGCCCCAGGATCAGGAGCAGGATGCCCAGCCGACGGCTGGGCCGGACCCCGCGGGCATCGATCCTCGTTAGCCCGGGCCGTATCGAGGGTCCCCGTCTTTGCATGGGGAGAGACTACCGGACGGTGTGCTCCGGAGACCCAGCGGTCCATCCTGAAGTGACGCGGGCACCCTTGCCACGCTTTTTGAGGCGAAGGGATGCACGCGCGAGGGGGCGCGAGAGGCTGTCCGCAGTCGAAATCCACTACTTTGCCGGCCCGGCGAAGCTTAACTCGCAGCCATGCCAGCGACCCAACCCACGCCACAGGGAAATGCACAGCGTGGCTTGCCTATACCAGTCCGTGCTACACCGGCCCCCCAGGGTAGATATGAGATCGCGCGGTGCCGACACCCACGCCTCCTGAGTGAAAAAGGTCACATGTTGGTCACATTGGGGGTGGTTGTGACCATTTCGCGTTGGCTCGCAATAGTACGGAGACCCCTGAGATCGCCCATGGAATGGGGGCCATTAAGACTCGAACGAACCGCCTGTGACCGACCCTAGCGAGCTTTTAATCCGTCGGTCCGGGGTTCGAATCCCTGAGGGCCCACCATCAAAACCTCAATAGCCATGGGCTATCCAGCACGACATGGCGTCGGATATCGGTGCAGGCGGCTGATCAGTTAGTCACATGTTGGGCGCGAAGGTACTCGCGGGCCAGGATCAGGGTGGTCCAGGTGGGAATCCCAGGATCGAGCTCATGCAGGTGCAAGAGCTTTCGGACCGCGGACGGAGGGCGACTCGGAAAGTGGGTCATCAGCCAGCGCAGTCTCTACAACAAGGGGACATTGGCCCCGGAGCGCAGCGCCCGTTTGGCAGCGCTACCGGGCTGGGTGTGGGACTCGGACGCGGCGT
>CAUYZA010000067.1:0-11550 GCA_963577225.1 Dehalococcoidia bacterium
AAGTCACCCTGATCAACCCCATCGCCCTCGAACAGGGCGTCCGCTTCGCCATCCGCGAGGGCGGTCGGACCGTCGGTGCCGGCGCCGTCACCGGCATTCTGGAATAGCGGGACAGGAGTAGGCTGGCCTCATGGCTAAAGGCGACCGAGTCCACGTCACAATGCGCTGTCGCGAGTGCCAGGCATACGCCTATCACACGAAAAAGAACCGGCGCACCACGACCGAACGACTCGAACTGAACAAATATTGCCCACGCTGCCGTTGCCGGCAGGCCTTCCGCGAGACCCGCTGAGGCGGGTGGAAGAGAGAGCGCAGACGCATGGCGCGAGAAACCGGCCGAGGTGGCCGCCGCCGTCGCGGCAAGGGATCGGGGCGATCCCAACCCCGGGACGCCGCGCGCGCCTCCGACAAGCCCTCGCAGCCTGTCGCCGAGACCGTGCAAGCGACCAGCGCCACGGTGCCAGCGCCGCAAACAATGCTGCGGCCGCGTCGCGAGGCGCCAAGCACGCCCTCCGTCGTCAGCGCGCCGGCTCGACGCACGCGCCGCCTCTTCGGATTCCTGCGGCCCTCGTTCGTGACCAACATCATCAGCGAACTACAGAAAGTCGTCTGGCCCAGCCGCGCAGAGACGCGCAGCCTGACGATGGTCGTGATCGTCGTCTCCGTCATCGTTGGCGTCGTGCTTGGCGTCGTTGACTGGGGCTTCAACCGCATTCTTGAGAACGTATTGCTGCGCTAACGATGACTACCGAAACCGACCCCAACCAAGACGAACAGGCCAGCGTGGACGAATCGGCGACCCCAGCCGAGAGTCCTGTCGACGACGCGACGCCGGCCGACGACGCGGCCAAGCCAGTCGATCTGCTCGCCAGCGACGAAATGACCGCCGCTGAACGTGAATACCAGGCGGCCTTGCGCGCCGCCAAGGTGCTCGGCCTGGGCGGGGAACCCAGCGCCGATACGGACGACACCGACCAAGAGGCCAGCGAACTGGCCGCGCGTCTGGGCTTGGACCAGCCCACCACGGCCGAGCCCGAAACCACGGACACCAGCTTCTTCGACGAGCCCGAAGCCGAGGCGGAGGACGAAAACGCCGAGCCACCGGACGAGGACGAGATCGCGCTGTTCGATCCGGGCGACGGCCGCAACTGGTACGTGCTCAACACCTATTCCGGGCATGAGACGCGCGTCGAGAAGAACCTCGACCGGCGCATCAAGAGCATGGACGTGGCGGACAAGATCTTCCGCATCATAGTGCCCACCGAGGAAGAGTTGGAGATCCGCGGCGGCCAGCGTCGCCAAGTGCAACGCAAGCTCTTGCCCGGATACGTTCTGGTCGAAATGATCTTGGATGACGACACCTGGTACGTCGTGCGCAACACGCCCGGCGTGACGGGCTTCGTGGGCACCGAGCACCCCGTGCCGCTTCCGGCGCACGAGGTGAAGTCGATCCTCAAGCAGATGAAGACCGGCTCGGCCGAGCCCCGCATCCGCGTGGGATTCGAGATCGGCGATTCCGTCCGCGTGACGGAAGGGCCGTTCGACGAGTTCATGGGCGAGGTCGACGAGATCAACCTCGAGAAGGGCAAGGTCCGCGTCCTGATTTCCATGTTCGGACGCGAAACCCCAGTGGAACTGGATTTCATCCAGGTCGAGAAGGTATAGGTCGGCGGCAATGGCGAAGAAGATCCGCGCGCTACTCACACTGCAACTGGAGGCCGGCAAGGCCAGCCCGGCCCCACCCGTGGGCCCAGCCCTTGGTCAGCACGGCGTCAATATCATGGACTTCGTGAAGGCCTACAACGAGCGCACCAGCCGCCAGGCCGGTGACATCATCCCGGCCCAGATCACCATCTTCGAGGACCGCTCCTTCAGCTTTGAGATCCGCACCCCACCCGCCTCCTATCTGATTCGCCAGGCCGCAGGGTTGGCGAAGGGCAGCGCCGAGCCACGCCGCAACATGGTGGGCACGATCAGCGAAGCCCAGATGCGCGAGATCGCCGAGAAAAAGATGGCCGACCTCAACGCCAACGATATCGACGCCGCCATGCTGATGATCGCCGGGACGGCCCGCAGCATGGGCATCACGACAGACGGCAGCGCGATTGACCGCCCGCCGGACGAAGAGACCGACGGGGATAGCCCCGAGGAGGCCAGCAATGCCGAAGCGGACTAAGCGCTACCAGAGCGCGGCCGACTCATACGAGCACGACGATTTCTTCACGCTCGACGCCGCCGTCGGCCTGATCAAGCAGAACGCCACGGCCAAGTTCGACGAGACGATCGAGCTGCACGTGCGCACCGCCCTGGACCCGCGTCACGCGGACCAGCAGGTGCGCGGCACGGCCATGCTGCCGCACGGCCTCGGCAAGGAGATTCGTGTGGCGGTCTTCGCCGAGGGCGACGCCGCCCGCGCGGCGGAGGAGGCGGGCGCGGAGATCGTGGGGGCGGACGACCTGATCAAGCAGGTCGAGGACGGCTTCACCAACTTCGACGTGGCGCTGGCCGAGCGCTCCATGATGGGCAAAGTCGGCAAGCTGGGCCGCATCCTGGGACCGCGCGGTCTGATGCCCAGCCCACGCGCCGGCACCGTCGTGGACGGAGCCCAAATGAGCAAGGCGATCGACGAAGCCCGCAAGGGCCGCGTGGAGTTCCGGCTCGATCGGCTGGCGCTGATGCACGTTCCCGTCGGCAAAGCCAGCTTCGAGCAGGACAAGCTGCAAGAGAACATCGCCACCCTGGTCGAAGAGATCGTCAAGGCCAAGCCGAGCGGAGCGAAGGGCTCCTACGTGCGCGGCATGCATCTCGCTTCAACAATGGGGCCTAGCGTCAAACTAGAGTTACAATCTACGCTGGCTGTGCGCGCGGACTAGTCGCGCCAACGAAACGAGAGTGACGGCGGACCGCTTAGGCCGCTGCTGCCAACTAGACGGACCGAGTCCGCACGCCGAAGACCGCTGGTGGCCCTCCATTCGGGGCCGTAAATCCAGTGCAGGTGGGTCGAAACCTCGCACCCCAGACCGCCTCAGGCGGCCGTCTTCCAACTGCCGACCCGCTCCGTTGCGAGCGGGCTCGTTGTGGGCCCGGGGAAAGCGAGTCGGAGATGCCGACTGAACGCAAGATCCAACAGGTCGCGGAGCTGGAGGACCGGCTCAACCGCTGCATGATCGCGATCAGCATCGACTATCGGGGGCTGAGCGTGGGCCAAATGCAGCAACTGCGCCGCACCCTGCGCGAGATCGAGCCGACGACCGAGATGCGCGTGGTCAAGAACACCATGCTCCGGCGCGCCGCCGAGAACAGCGGCACCGCTGCTCTACTCGAGGTCGTCGAAGAGGAGACAGCGCTCGTCTTCGGCTACGAGGACGAAATCTCCGCCGCCAAAGGGCTGGCCAAGTTCGCGCGCGACAACCGCATTGAGTTGATCGTCCGCGGGGGCCTGTTCGATGGCGCCGTGATGGACAGCGCGCAGATCGACGAGCTGGCCAAGGTGCCCAGTCGACTCGAGCTGATGGCCAGCCTGGCCGGCGGCGTGAGCAGCCCGATTACCGGTATCGCCGGCGGCATTCACAGTGTGATCCGCGAAGTCGCGGCCGTCGTCGAGGCGCGTGCGGCCCAACTGGAGGCCGAGGGTGGCGGCGCGGCGGAAGCCAGCGCGGAAGCTGAACCGGCCGAAGCGACCGCCGACTCCGAGCAGGCCGACTCCGCCGGAAGCGACGAAAGCAGCGTGGAAGACGCAGCACCCAGCGACGACGACGCAAGCGACGACGCCGACGATGACGCCGACACCGGCGAGGCGTCGAGCGAGGAATAGCAGCACTCAGTCCAGAAAATCCGGCCGCCAACAACGTCGGCCGCGAAGGAGCATTCGATGACCAAAGTAGACGAAGCGTTCGAGCTGATCAGCGCCATGAGCCTCCTGGAGGCGCGCGACCTCGTGAAGCAGATTGAGGAAGAGTTCGGCGTCACGGCTGCGGCGCCGGTGGCGATGGCGATGGCCGGCGGTGACGGTGGCGCCGCCGCCGAGGAACAGACCGAGTTCACGGTCACGCTGAAGGACTTCGGTGAGAACAAGATCAACGTCATCAAGGCGATCCGCGAGGTCACCACGCTGGGCCTCAAAGAGGCCAAAGAGTTCGTTGAGAGCGCTCCCGCGGCCGTCAAGGAAGACGTGTCCAAGGAAGAGGCCGACGAAGTCAAGGCCAAGCTCGAGGGAGCCGGGGCCGCGGTCGAGGTCAGCTAGCCGCGCTCATGAGCGGCGGATGAGAATACCGATCGGTTAGGCTGAGGCTGGGTCCCGCGGACTCCCGAGAGGGATTCCCTGGACGGGCTGATAAACTGGGGCCGACGGGGAGATCCGACTGATGGCGTCGCAGCAGGCGATCCGGCCCATGGGTTCCAACGACCCCTCGCACGTGCGTGCCGCCGCGCACGATGTGCGCGTCTACCTCATACGGCTGATCCTGATCGCCGCGCTGACCGGTGCCGTCGTGGCCGTTTGGGCGACGCAGGGTGCGCCAGCTCCCAGCACGCTGCTCGGGAACGCGTCGACCAGCGAGATCGCAATCGGACAGGGCGGGAGTGCGGCAATCACAGCGCCCGCGGCGGAGCGGCGCGGCTCGGTTGCGCCAACCAACATCGATATCGGACCCGCCGTGGTGCCTCAACCCAACGCCATCCCGCGGCCGCCGGAGCGGGCGGAACCTCAGACGTCGGCGGAATTCATTCGCTTCACGGTCGCCCCGGCCGACACCGTATTCGACATCAGCGTCGTCTACGGCGTCTCAATCGCGGAAATCCTGCGCTACAACCCCAACCTGGGCGACGGCAGCCAGGTCGACGTGGGGCAACTAATCTACGTTCCGGTCTTCGAGACCAATGAGGCAGCGGCCGATGAATAGGCCGCGGATGAAGCCTCGCGAGGGGGCCCACCGGTCCGTCGTCCGGAGCGCCGCCATCTGGACGCCGATCTTCATCGCGTCCACGGCACTTGGCGTGGCCTTCGCGCTGATCGCGCTGGACTCGCCGGGCGCCTGGGTCTCCTTCGCCATCGCCGTGCTGATCGCGCTGCTCAGCGGGGTCTCCGCGCTGGGCGCGCTGCGCGACATCTATGCCGAACCGATCCAGACGACCGGCGTGATCCAGCGCAAGTGGCGCAAGTCGGATGCGCTGTTCTTCCGCGGCCACTACATCCTCTGTCAGAAGCGGGTCTTCCGGATTCCGCGCGAGGTCTACGACGAACTACCGGAGGTGGGGGCCGGCGTGCTGCTGGAGCACTATCCCCACACCTCGGCGCTGACCGCCTGGACGACGGCGAAAGTCAGCGCAGGCACGAACGAGACGGAACCATCGGGGGATGGCGAGGAGCAAGATGCAGTCGGCGGTGACGATATCGAGATCAAGCTGACAGCGCGAGTAGCCGGGGCGCAGCCGTCGATCATCGACGGGGACAGTCGCAGCAGCGCTCCCGCAGTCGAGCCACCCCGCATCGCGCCGGAACCGATCGCGCCCCGGGAGCATGTGGAGCCGCCCAGCTTCGGCGCGCCGGATGACGACGCCGGGTCCGCGCGCTGATCAGCTTCCAATCGGCACAGCGGCCCGCGGCTGCGACTCCCACCTCCATCCCGGACCATGCCTGACATCGAGCCTGCCCTGCCCACCGCCGACCGCCACGGCGACCCAAGACCCGGTGAGATCCGTGCCGACGGCGCCCGCTACCACGTCCGCATCCGTGACTTGCCCGCAACCGAACGGCCCCGCAAGCGTCTGCACAGTGCCGGCGCGGGAGCACTCTCCAACGCGGAACTGCTGGCGATCCTGCTGCGCACCGGCACGGCGAAGGAGAGCGCTCTGGACCTGGCCGGTCGGCTCCTTGCGACGCACGGGCTAGCCGGACTGCAGCGCCTCTCCGCCGCCGAACTGACGCAGGAGCACGGGCTCGGCCCAGCCAAGGCGGCACAACTCAAAGCCTCGCTGGAACTGGGGCAGCGCCTGGCGGGCCTCCAGCCCGAGGACCGCCCCATGATCTCCGGGCCGGAGGACGTGGTGGCCTCGATGGGCTCGGAGATGGCGCTACTGGAGCAAGAGGAGCTGCGGGTGCTATTGCTCAACACCAAGAACCAGGTACAAGCGGTCGAGACGGTCTACCGCGGGAGCGTCAACGCCGCGCAGGTCCGCATCGGCGAGCTGCTACGCGACGCCGTCCGCCGCAACTGCCCCAACTTGATCGCCGTGCACAACCACCCGTCCGGCGACCCCACCCCGTCGCGCGACGATGCCCGAATGACCAACGAACTCGTCTTGGGCGGCGAACTGCTGGACGTTGCGGTCTTGGACCACATCGTGCTGGGGCAGGGCGGCCGCCACGTCTCGATGGCCGCAGAGGGCCTTCTGCGCGCCGAGCCAACGGAGTAGCTCGCAGCAGGCTCGATCGTTGATACAGTACCCGGCGGTGGCGCATGTCCGGGACGCTTCTGTCGGGGTGGCCCGTGGAGAGATCGCTCCAGTGAACTGGCTCGATTTCCTGATCCTGGCGCTCGTCGCCTGGCTGACGCTTTCGGCCTACATGACCGGCCTGATTCGCGAGACGGTAGGGCTGGCCAGCGTAATCCTGGGCGTCGCCATGGCCGGCCTGTTTCACGACAACGTCGCGACCAATCTCGCGCTCTTGGCCGGAGAAGGCGCGGGCACGGAGATCGGCGCGTACTTGCTAATCTTCGCCGTCGTCCTGACCATCGGCGTCGTCGCCTCGTTCATCTTGCGGAGCGCGACGCGCCTGTTCTTCCTCGGCTGGGCCGACCATGCCGGAGGCGCGCTCTTCGGCTTCGTCAAAGCCGTGTTGATCGTGCAAGCCGTGATCGTGATCTTCGTGCTGCAACCGGCTCTGGGCATGGAGGACGCGATCGCCTCGTCGGCGATCGGCTCGTTCTTCCTCGATACGACGCCCGTTGTGCGGGCTCTGCTACCGGAAGAGTTTGACTCCGCGATCCGCGAGTTCCGGCTTTCCTAGCTTCCGCCAGACCCGGTCGTCCGGTCAGGCAATCAATCGCTTTTGCTACCCTCTTATCCGTCTCCTGTGGGTTGGCTGCCTCCGGGCCGCGAACGGGCGCAGGGAGCGGAAGGACAGGTCTGGTCGGTGAGCGCAGCACTGCAGAGCTCCGTCTTGGTCCTCAATCAGGACTACGAACCGCTCAACGTCTGCAATGTGCGGCGGGCGATCGTGCTGCTGGGCCACGGCAAAGCGGAGGTCGTGGAGGAGTCGGAGCGGCTCCTGCGCTCCTTCCGCGACGCCTTCAAGGTCCCCAGCGTGATTCGCATGGTCTATTATATCCGCCGCCCGCGGCCCATCGCGCGTCTGACCCGACGCGAGATCTTCGCCCGCGACGGTTTCTGCTGCCAGTACTGCGGCACGAAGACGCAAGACCTGACCCTGGATCACGTCCTGCCTCGGGCTCGGGGCGGCGAGCACACCTGGGAGAATCTGGTTGCCGCTTGTCGGGCCTGTAATCACCGCAAGGCCGGTCGCACCCCGCAGGAGGCGCGCATGCGGCTGCGGAGCAAGCCCGCTCGTCCCCGCGCCACGCTGGTCACCATCTTCCGCCGCTACCTCGAGAACCATCCGGGCTGGCGGATCTTCTTCCCCGGCGCCGCTGCGCGCGTCTCGTAGCCCGCGCCGTCAGGCGGGGTCAGCCATCATCGAATGAGCCCACCTCGCAACTCAAACTCGCCGCGCTAAATCGCGGTGAGCCCCGGCTGGCAAGTGCGGCAGAACGACGTCGTGCGCTTGTTCGGCGAGAGCTCGGAAATCGGTGAGCCGCAGACCGGGCACGGCTCCCCACCCTTGCGATGCACGCGCAGGAAGTCGCGCGGCTTCTTGTCGGTGCGACCGGCCATCTCTTCCCCAACGATGGGCGTCGCCCAGTCCATCACCTCCCGAATCGCGCGATGGATCGTGCGTCGTTGCTCCTCGTCCAGGTCCTTGACCTTGGCAAACGGGTGAATGCCGGCCACGAAGAGAATCTCGTCGGAGTAAGCGTTGCCGATCGCGGCCACGAACTTGGCGTTCGTCAGCACGTTCTTGACCTGACCACGATACTTGCGCAGCCGCTTGAGAAACGCCTCGTCGTCGAAGGCCGGGTCCAGCACGTCGGGACCCATGTCGACGAACTGCGGGATCGCTTTGAGATCATCTTCCGCAACCAAATAGGTCTTACCCATGTAACGCTGGTCCAGGTAGCGCAGCTCGCAGCCGTCGGAAAGACCTAGCACCCAACAGACGCTCTTGCCGCGCTTCTTGGACGGCTCCACGTGCTGCAGCCGCCCCACCAGCATCATGTTAAGGGCGATCTGGTCGCCGCTGCTGAGATGGAAGAGCAGGAACTTGCCGTAGCGGTCGATCGACTCGATGGCCGTCCCAACGACGTGCGCCTCGAACTCGTCCGGCACCATGCGCACGATATTCGGCTTGAGCAGTTCGACGGACTCAATCGTCTCGCCACCGATCGCGTCGGTCAGGATCGTGCGGATGTTCTCAAGGTCCGGGATCTCGGGCATTCGTCTTCGCCATTCGGACGACGAGCCTAACTCACCGCCAAAACGATCCGGAGTGCGCTACTCGGCGGCGCTCGCCGCACCCCGCGAGGGGCCCAGCAAGTGAACGCGGCAGAACGCAACGATACGCTCCCCCATATCGAGCCGGTGCGCCAGTTTCTGGATTCCGTGCCCCTCGTCGGGGTAGACGACGTATTCCACGACGCCCTCGTTCCGGCGCACGGTATCGACGATCTGCTCCGACTCTTCTTGCGGCACGCGCACGTCGTGGTCGCCCTGAATCACCAGCAGCGGCGTACGAATCTGGTCGGCCTTGTGGATGGGCGAAATCGTGCGCAGGAAGTCAGGGTCGCTGCCGTATTCGCGGGCACGGTGCTTGCGGCGCCAGGGACCCGTGAACTCGAGAAACGTCTCGAAGTTGGCGATGCCGAACAGGTCGATCGCCGCTGCCCAGCGTTCGGGCGCCTCCGTAATCGCCGCCAGCACCATGAAGCCGCCGTAGGAGCCACCCATCACCCCGATGCGCGCTGGGTCGACCTCGCCACTCGCCGCCAGCCAGTCCGTCGCGGCGATCAGGTCGCGCACGGAATCCATGCGCAGTTCCACATCGTCGGCGTGGGAGTAGGCCTGGCCGTAGCCGGTCGACCCGCGCACGTTCGGCACCAGTAGGGCGATGCCCTGGCTAAGCAGGTACTGCGGCGCTGCGTAGCGGCCCCAGAGCGCCGGACGCGACTGCGACTCAGGCCCGCCATGGACGAGAACGAGGCACGGGAGTCGCTGTCCCGCATTCGTTCCCGATGGGCGGTAGAAGAAGGCGGGAATCTCGCGGCCGTCGAAGCTGGTGTAGCGCACGATCTCAGGCTCCGGCAGCGCGGCGAGTTCGACCCCGGCTGCGTCGGCCTGCGAGACGCGGACGGCGTCGGCCGTGCCGATCTCGGCCAGCCAGACGTCGGAGAGGTGGCGCGCGCCTTCGCTAGTGAGGGCCAGCGCGCCTCCGTCGGGGCGCCAGCGCGGCGTGCTAATCACGCCGCGTGGGGGCTGTGGCAGCGCGAGGGGAGCGGCGAGACGCAGGTCGGCGTCGAGCGCGAACGCCTCCAGTCGAGAATAGCCGTCCTCGTTGACGACGAGCGCAACGCGGGATCCATCCGACGCGACAGTCGCGGTTTCGATGTCCCACTCGGGAGCGCGCAGGAACTCGCGCTCCCCACTCGGGTCATCACCGTCGGCGCCGGGGGCGATCCGTTGCAGGCCGATGAAATCCCGCCCTTCGTCGCTCAGCGCGAGCAAAGTGCCGTCGTTGGCGAAGTACAGGCCGCGCCACTCCGCCGCGCGATCCGGGGCATGCGGCGTGAGTACACGCAGCGGCCCGGCGCTTGCCCCGTTTTCGTCCAGGGGCAGCCCGTAGACGTCATTATCGCCGGGCAGATCGAGGTTGGGACGCGCGACCAGCAGCGAGCGTCCATCCGGCGAGAAGCGACCCGCCGCATTCATGCTGTCGTCCTGAACGACGAGGAACTCCTCACCCGTCTCGAGGTTGAGCACCCAGACGTCGAAGAAGCGCACGTCGCGCCGGTTGGCCGCGAACGAAAGTAGGCGGCCATCGGCCGACCAGGATCCGAAGTTGTGAATCAGGCCGGGTGCCGCCACCAGGGGACGCGATTCCCCAGTCCCGAGATCAAGCAGGTGGAGTTGGTACTGTTCGTCCCCGCCGTCGTCGATCACATAGAGCAATTCGTCTCGCGAGGCATCCAGGCTGGGCCTCGCAGCGATCTGGTAGACGACGCCGCCCGTGTCGGTGATCTGACGCGCGTCGCCACCTGCCGAGGATGATTCGAGGCTCGACACGAAGACCTGCGGCGAGCCGGGACGGTTGAAGCGGTAGGCCAAGGAACGACCAGCGTCGACGAACTGCGGCTCCAGCGCCGACTCGACCCGCACGTACCGCTCAACGCCATCCGTTGCTCGCTCCGGGATCCCCACGGCAACACGCCTTCCAAACCATGCTGGCCCGCACGAACGGTCTGCCTATTATGCCGAGACCGCCCGCAGAATAGTCGGCCACGGACCGAGGATGCCGCGCATGCCCACCGCCTTCGAACGCGCTTTGGATCGCTTCGCTCGCAGCGTCGCCGACGAGACGGTGACGATCAGCGAGATCCCAACACCCACTTTCAAAGAGGGGGCCCGGGCCCGCTACGTGCACGAGCGGCTACAAGCGATCAGCGGCTGGGACGGACTCGATCTAGACGGCATCGGCAATGTCGTCGCCTGGCGACGCGGCGAGCCGGGCAAAGCGCGCGTGATGATCGGCGCCCACCTCGACACCGTCTTCCCCGACGAAGCAACCCCCGTCGTTCGCAAGCGGGGGCGTCTGATCGGGCGCGGGGTCGGTGACAACAGCGTCGCCGTGGCCGCGTTGCTGGGGCTGGCGACCGCCCTACAAGAGTCGCCGCCGCCAGGTATGGGCGACGTGTTCCTGGTCGCCAACGTGGGCGAGGAGGGGTTGGGCGATCTGCACGGGGTCCATCGATTGCTGCGCGACTACGAGGGCCGCTTCGACGCCTACCTCGCCATCGAGGGGCACTCGCTCAACCGCATCCAGTCGGCCTTCACCGCCAGCTACCGATACGACGTGCGCATGACGACCGAGGGCGGGCACTCCTGGGGCGCTTACGGGCGACCCAATGCGATCACGCGCCTGGCGCGGGTGATCACCGCCCTTGAGGCGGTCATGCCGGAGGTCGGCCTGGAACCGAAGTCGACGCTCAACGTCGGCCTGGTTCGGGGCGGACGATCGGTCAATACGATCGCGCCGGAGGCGTCCTTCCAGCTCGATCTGCGCTCGGCCGGCGCGGCCGCGCTCGACGCGCTCTGGCGTCGTGCCCGCCGTGCGATGCGAACCGCGCTGCCAGACGAGCCCGGGCCGGCCTTCAAGCGGATCGGCAACCGCCCCGGTGGACGGATCGACGCGGGGGCACCGCTGCTGCGGGCCGTGGCCGG
>CAUYZA010000068.1:0-11543 GCA_963577225.1 Dehalococcoidia bacterium
CGATGTACATCGCCCAGATCACCGGGGCCGGTGAGTTGATCGTCATCGACGTCGTGACCTGGTCCAGCGGCAACTCGTCCAGCAGCAGATCCATGTCGGCCAGCGTGTCGACCGCTACCCCGCACTTGCCGAACTCCCCATAGGCCATCTCATCGTCGTGGTCGTAGCCCAACAGCGTCGGCATGTCGAAGGCGATGCTCAGCCCCGTCTGCCCGTCGTCCAGCAGCCGCTTGAAGCGTTCGTTCGTCTCCTCCGCTGAGCCAAAGCCGGCGAACATGCGGATCGTCCAGGGCCGGCCGCGGTAGCCGGTGGGGTGCACGCCGCGCGTGAAGGGGTACTCGCCGGGGTTGCCCAGGTCGCGCTCGTAGTCGAAGCCCGCCGCGTCCAGATCGGTCGGCCCGTAGAGCCGCCGCACCGGGCGGGAGGAGACGGTCATGAAAGGCCCCGGGCCTTCCTGGCCGGCCGCGTCGGTCGCGCTGTCCCAGTCGGCACGTTTGGCCTTCAGCGTGGCGATCTTCTCAGCGTCGAACATGAACGGCTCCTGGGCTGATTCTGGAAGTCGATCGAGTATATCTGCGCCCTCGCTCGCGTTCTCGGCCGCCGACGATACCCATCTCTTCCGCGACAAGCGAGGCTGCCAGACCAACGCTCGCTGCCGACGCTGCAGCCACGCCCGAACGGACCTAGGACGGAATAGCCCAACCGCCAACTAAAGAAGGCCGAGGACGCTCGGCCTTCTTTAGTTACGTCGAAATGTCCTCTTGGCCCCGAGTCCAGCGAATCAGCGCCGGTATTGCGGTAGTCCGCAGCGGCCGCTCCTTTGGAGTTCGGCCCAACGACCCGCGTTACGCGCCGAACTCAGGGGAGAGGGCTGGACCCTGCACGATGAAAACCCCGTATAGCGCGTGAATCTTGGATCGCATACGCAGTCCCCTTCTAGAGTGGGTGGCCGTCCTGTTCTGGCGACCCGCTCCGCTCTGCACCTCGATCATGGCAGTCCCGGGGGCGTTCGCCCATCAGGTGGAGACTCCTTCCGCTTACCGGGCGCACGGGGGCGGGTCCCCCCGTCTGACAGTCGCACCCGGACGTAGAATCCCCCGGCTGCCGCCCTAAATGCTTACCCGTCCTCGCGAATGCGAAAGTTCGCACTTTCACGAGCTACCGATCGAGTTATCCCGGCGGCAAACGCCCGCTCAGACGTCCGCTCGAACGGCCGGCAGCACCACTACGCCGTCGCTTGGATCGCCCAGCAGCCGCTGCCGCGACCGCCCCCAGGCCCACAGATGCGCCGCGAGATACGCGCAGAAGGCCGCGTCCAGTTCGTCCTCGCGCGATTTCAGAGCCCCACCGCGTAGCGCAGGATCCGGCGTCCGCAACAGTCGACTCAGGTCAGCGTTCAGACGCAGCGGCGGATCTAGCTGCGGCAGCCGCCTCCGCAGCAGCGATGCCAGCTCGTTCTGCCCCGCCCGCCGCTCGGCGACCCGACCGCGCTTGTACTTCACGATCCGATCGAGCCCGAACAGCTCCACCATCCCGGCATGCGGGTAGGCCTCGAACGCCTGACGCCCTCGCGCGCCCGCTCGTGGCAGAGCATCCACGATCCGGACCCTGTCCGCCGACAACGCCTGCACCAACTCGCCGCCCCGCACCCTGTTCCGCAAGATCGTCAGATTCGTCGGATGCGCCCCCGCGTCGAAGCGCTGATAGAGCCGGCTGATCGCCGCGTCCGATGCCCGACGCCCGCAGCGATTGTTGACGACGAGCGGCGCGTCGATCGCGATCCACCAGTCGCCCGGCAGCGGCCGGATCCAGCCAGCGATCTCCTCGATCGCGGCGGCCGTGCCGGAGCGCACCAGCTCCAACCCTGAGCGATCCCCGCGCAGGATCGCGACCCCTGATCGGTTTCGCTCCGACCAGGCCAAGTTCACGCCGATGAACCAGCGCCCCGGCCCTGGGCGAGAACTCACGCCAGATGCTCGTGGCGGTCGCACGGCCAGGCGTGACTCGTGCACGCGTCCAGCTCCCAGATCCGCTCGAGCAGGGCGGCGTAATCTTCGCTGCCCATGGGCGCCTCCGTGAAGCCGGGGCAAGACATGTCGCGCAGCACCAGCGGTACGTATTCCGGCAGGCCGCCGGCCGCCGCCCCCTTAAATCCGCCCCCGCCCGCGGTCCAACCCAACGCGATCCGCACCGAGCGGTCCATCGCCTCCACGCTGTCGATGGTGACCGCAATGCGCTCTTCCTCCCGCGGTACAAAGACGATGCGATAGGGAAAGAGCGCGCAGCCGTCCGGCCGTTGGCCGTAGACGCCGCAGCGACGCTCGTCCTGCAAGAAGACGCAGCGGCCCGACTCCTGACGCAGCGTCACGATCTGCGACCAGCGTTGCCCCTGGTCGAAGAGCTCCGTCAGCTCGCCCGGATCGATGTCGAGGAAGTGGATCGTCTCCTCGCCCGCCTCGCGCAACCCCGCGATATCTCGCTCCGACGTGCCCGCCAGGTACGGCGCGCCACAGCAGAGTGCGTCGCAGATGTTCGGCTGGCAGCGGAAGATCGGGCTGCCGGGACCCACCAGCCGCTCTGGCGCATCGGGCGCAATGGCCCGCCACTTCTCCCGCGCCACCGCGGACCAGCGCTCGACGGCGCGGCGGCGGGCGGCTGCGTTCGTCGGGTCGGGCATCTCGATACTCCGCGCCGATGGTACGCGCCCTCAACTTGAATGGGTTACAGACAACCGTATCCGTGGCAGCTCCTTGTGTAGGGTGGCCCGATGCGGCTGCATCTGTGCAGTTCCCCGACGACTGAGCGAGACATGGCAGCAATCATCGAAGCGCGTGGTTTGCGCAAGCAGTACGGCGACTTGACGGCCGTGGACGGCATCGACTTCGACGTCGAAGAGGGCGAAGTCTTCGGCATCCTCGGTCCCAACGGCGCTGGCAAGACCACCACGATCCGCATGATCACCTGCGTCACCCCGCTCACGGCGGGCCGTCTCCTGGTCGACGGCTTGGACGTCAATCAGGACGACCGCGCGATCAAGTCTCGGCTCGGCATCGTGCCCCAGGACGACAACCTGGACGAGGACCTCTCGGTGCGCCGCAACCTGGAGGTCTATGCCCGCTACTACGACGTCACCGGCGAACTGGCGCGTCAGCGCATCGACGAGGGCCTCGATCTGATGCAGCTCGGTGACAAGTCGGGCGAGCGCATTCAGGCTCTCTCCGGCGGCATGAAGCGGCGCTTGATCGTCGCCCGAGCCCTCGTCAACGACCCCCGCATGATGGTGCTCGACGAGCCCACCACCGGCCTCGATCCGCAGGCCCGCCACCTGGTCTGGCGCAAGCTGCGCCTGCTGCGCGAGCGCGGTGTCACGATCGTACTCACCACCCACTACATGGACGAGGCCGAACAGCTCTGCGAGCGGCTTGTTGTCATGGACCAGGGCCGCATCCTCGACGGCGGCCGCCCTCGTGACTTGATCGCCAAGTACGCCGGCGAGAACGTGCTGCAGATGCATCTGATGGATGACGAGCAGGCGATGGTCCGTTCCCTACTGGCGCCCGCTCTGGAGCGAGGCGGGCGCGTGGAACAGATCGAAGACGTGCTCTACGGCTACGACCTCACTCGCGAAGACGCCGACGGCGTCGAGCATGCGGTTGCCGACCCCTATCGCGTCGATTTCCGTCGCGCCCATCTCGAGGATGTCTTCCTGATCCTGACCGGACGCGGATTGGTGGAGTAGCGATGGCCAACGCCAAGACAGCAGCCCCGGCTCCGGAGCCCGCGCGCCGCAACGGCGAGCTGCCCTTGCTTGGCGTGGCGCTGCCCGGCCGCCGCACCTATCGCGTCTGGCAGCGCCACCGCGACGTCTTCTTCCAGCTCTGGCGGGCGGAGCTCTTCCCGCCCATTCTGGAGCCGGTCATCGTCTTCCTCGCCTTCGGGCTCGGCCTCGGCACCTACGTCGAGCTGACCGGCGACCAGGACTACATCGAGTTCCTCGCCCCCGGCGTGCTCGTCATCTTCCCCATGTTCGCCGCCACCTTCGAGGCGCTGTGGGGCGCCTACTTCCGACTCGAGCGCTCCGGCACCTATGCCGCGATCCTCGCCACCCCGGCCCGGCCCGAGGAGATCATCGCCGGCGACATTCTCTGGGCCGCCACGCGCATGCAGATCAGCACCATCCTGATCCTCGTCGTGATGGCCGTCTTCACGCCCTCCTGGGGCCTGATCGACTCGCCACTCGTGATCCTGGTGCTGCCGCTCAACCTGCTGGCCGGCCTGCTCTTCTCCAGCTTGGCCATGGCCTATACGAGTCGGGTCCGATCGATCAGCCAGCTCAGCTACTTCTTCAGCCTCGCTGTCGTGCCGATGTTCTGGATCAGCGGCGGCTTCTTCCCGCTCGACGATCTCCCCGGCTGGGCCCAGGTACTCGCCTGGCTGACGCCCGTCTTCCACGCCATTGAGATCAACCGCGGCCTCGTCACCGGCCACCCGCAGTGGATCGACCTGGTCCACCTGGTGATCATCATCGCCGCCGCGCTCCCGGCCTTCTGGTTCTCGCTCTGGGCCATGCGACGCCGGCTCGTCACCTGAGGCTTGCTTGCGCTCCGGCTCTCGCCTGACTCTCGTCGAAGGGGACATGAGGAACTCAGTCACTGTCGTCGGCCGAAGGCGCCTAGTCGCCGCCAGCCGCCAGCTCCATCAGTCGCCCCCGGCGGCCAGTTCCAAAGCGCCGCGCGCCCAGGGGCTGCCCGGCTCCGACAACATCCGACTCAGCTCGACCTCGTAGAAGAATTCCGACTCGCCAAAGGCGGGACGCAGATCGTCGAGCCAGCGCGCGTCGGCGTCATATTTAGCGAAGAATGGGCGCCCCACCCAGTCCGGGTTCCGGCCCTGCAACAAGCCCAGCACGAACACTTTTTCGCCCTGCACCTCGCTCAGCCCGAGCACCCGCACCTTGCCCGGCGTCGCCGACATGCTTGGCCCCTGCACGATGCGCGCCAGCCCGCTCACCCGCTGGATCGCCTCGCGGTAGATCTCTCAGCAGCGCTCCAGCGGCAATGCGAAGTAGCGCTGGGCGCCCGTGTCGCGCGCGATGAAGAGGTAGTACCGGACCAACCCGGACTGCGTCTGTTTGCGCCGCATCTGCGACGGCGTGGCCGGGTCCGCGTTGATCTGATTGAGCAGCGCGTCTGCGTACGAAGCTGGACTCCCGCGTTGCTCAGTCGACGCACCGCCTCCAGCGCCACCGGACTCTCCAACTCACGCGGGTGGTTGAAGTGCGCCATGAACGCCAGCTGTCGGCCGGACAGCACGACGCGGCGCAAAGGGCCAGCAGCTCGTCCGCATCATCGTCGGAGACGAAGCGCTGCGGCCAATAGGCCAACGCCTTGGAGCCGATCCGGATCGTCCGCACATGGTCCGCCACGCCGGGCTCCAGCAGCGGCTCGATGTGTCAAGAAAGTGAGGTCGTGGGCACGATGGATGAACCCAGATGCTCGCAAATACGACCGGTGACACGCGTATACCACCGCCAGCGTGCTTAGTCAGATCCGCCATGCGGCCGTCGAACCGCTTGCCGAAGGCCATCAGGCGCTCTGCTCGCGCCGCAACTCCAGCACCGACAACTCCGGCAATGCGCCCAAGCGGAACGGCAACATCGTGGTGCCAAAACCGCGGCTGACGTACGTCGGCACCCCGGATATCCGCAGCAGCCCCGCCGCCGCATGCCGCTCCACCGACCGCGCGTGTCGCACAGGCGCGCCTACCAAGGGGAAACGGATCTGCCCGCCGTGTGTGTGCCCGCAGAGTGCCAGATCGACCTCCCCTGCTCGCTCGTGCAGCAGCCCGTCCGGCGTGTGACTCAGCAACAGACGGAAACCCGCGGCCTCCGCGGGCGGCAAGGCCTGATCGAGCCGCGCCAGTCCCATCCAGGCGTCGTCGATCCCCACCAGGCGCACCAGCTCGCCGCCGATCTCCAATGAAAGGTTGTCGTTTTCCAGCACCGTCACGCCGACCGCCTCCAACGCCGCGATCAGCGGCGACGGACTGATCAGCCCCCGCCGCCGTCGACGCAGAAGCTGCCCCACGTTGAGCAGATCCCGAACGACGTTGTCGCCGCGCCAACTCGGCGTCCCCGCGTAGCGCTCGTGCCCGCCCAGGCTGGCGAAGATCCCCAGCCCCGGATCCAAGCGTCGAAACGCCTCTACCACGACCGGCCAGCCGTCGGCACTCTCGGCGTAGTCGCCCGTCGCCAGGACCAAGTCATAGTCCAGGCCCTTCGCCGTAGCCAGGAAGCGTTCCAACGACTCCCCATTGGCCGGGAAGTGCGTATCGGCCACGTGCAGGATGCGCAGCCCGTCCAGCCCCGGCGGCAGATCCGGGATCGCGATCGTCACGTCGCTGGTGATCACCCGCTTCGAGTTGGCCCAGGCGTAGCCGGCTAGACCGCTTCCGGCGGCGGCGATCGCGAACAGGAACCAGAACAGCTTGGGCACTAAGCCCCCATACTACTATGCACTCGTGAGGCCGCCGTGCTAGGCACCCTTGAGAATCGTGTCGACCTCGGTCATCTCTTCGTCGCTCAGGCGCCAGGCCATCGTGCCGGCCACGTTGCTCTCGATCTGCTCCACCTTGGTCGCGCCCGCGATCACGGAGGAGGTGACGGGGTTCGTCGCCAGCCAGCTCAGCGCGAGCTCCAAGATCGTGTGTCCATGATCTTCGGCGAACTTGGTCAGCCCGGCCAGCTTGTCCCAGTTCTTGTCCGACGTGGCGGCCGCGATGCGGTCCGGCATCACCTTGGACCAGGCCGCCAATCGCGTCCCTTCCGGCAACTCCTCGCCGCGCGTGTACTTGCCCGTCAGGAACCCGCTGGCGAGCGGGAAAAAGGGCAGCTGACCCACGCCGAAGTGGCCGCAGGCTGGGATCACCTCATGCTCGATCGTGCGCGTTAGCAGGCTCCACTCGTTCTGCGCCGAGACGAAACGTGTCAGCCCGGCGTTGCGCGCGATCGCATCCGCCTCCGCGATCTGCCAGCCGCTGAAGTTGGATGAGCCGATATAGCGAATCTTGCCCTGGCGCACCAGGTCGTCGAGCGCACGCAACGTCTCCTCGATCGGCGTGTCGTCGTCCGGGCTGTGCATCTGATAGACGTCGATGTAGTCCGTACCCAAGCGGCTCAGGCTGTCTTCGACTGCCTTGTAGATGTAGTGCCGCGATCCGCCGGTCTTGTACGGTCCCTCGCCCAACTGCATCGCGAACTTCGTCGCGATCACCACGTCGTGCCGCCGCGCGCCGAGCGCCCGCCCCAGGAACTCCTCTGACTTCGTCTGCCCGTAGACGTCGGCCGTGTCGAACAGCGTGATCCCCGCGTCGATCGCCGCGTCCACCACCACCTTCGTCTTGGCCTCGTCCAGCCGCATGCCGAAGTTGTTGCAGCCCAGGCCGGCGACGGAAACCTTGAGCCCCGAGTTACCGAGATTGCGAAATTCCATAGTCGATCTCCCTTAAGTTTCGGCGCGTTTCTGTCGATCATTCCCACACGACCCCATCTGCGAGGTCGCGGGGCTGGGATGCGAGCGTGTCCGCAGTGTTCTCACGAATCCGTTACCGCCCGCGCATTTTACGCGCTCCTCACAGAGTGCCAACCGGACCCGGCTCGATAATCACGTCCATGACAACGTCCTCCCCGGGGACGCCGCCCGCACCCGTCTGGCGTATCGCCGTTCTCGCCCTCGCCACGATCCTGGCCCTGCTCGCGGTTCGCGCCGACCCCGCGTCCGCCGCCATCGACGGCGTGCCTCTGCCCGTCGCCGCCGGTAGCACCTGGGAGGTCGTCGCCGGTTACAACACCTATACCCACGTCGGGGGCGACCCCCATGCGCTCGACATCGTCCGCGTCGACGCCGACACGGCCGGATCCGAAGTTCGCTCTCCTGTCGCTGGGCAACTGCGCTACTTCGGTGGCGACTGCCTCACCGTCCAGGACGAGAACGGCATGCGGCACCTCATCTGCCATATCTGGCCGGTCGACGGAGTCCAGAGTGGCGCCCAGGTCGAGCGTGGCGATCTCCTTGCCACGGTCGCCCCCGCCGGCTACGCCGGGAACAACGGCCTGCCCCACATCCGCTACGCGATTCATCAGCACTTCAGCAGCGGATTGCAGACCGTGCCCTTCACCGGCGAGTATGCCCTGGAAGGCCGCAACCTGTTCGACAGTGGCACTTTCCTGGAACACTCCGGGCTGCGACTGACCTCCAGCAGCGGCGCCCCGCTGGCGGAGCCGGTCCTGTTGCCGCAGGACCGCCCCGAGATCGTGGCCAGCGTGGCCGCCGACCCCAGCTATCTCGTTCCGGGCTGGAACCTCCTTGGCTGGACCGGCGACGCCGACCTGGCCGTCGCGATCGAACCCATCGCGACACAGATCAGCTCTCTCTACACCTACGACTCGCTGGCGCAGCGCTTCCGCGCCTGGTCGCCCGCTCTGCCGGTCGCGCTGCGCGACATCGAATCGCTCGAGTTCGGCACTGGCGTCTGGGTCTACGTCCAAGATGACAGCGGTTTGCGCTGGACCCGTCCCCAGGTCGAGCTCAGCCGGGCCGTGCCGCTCACGTCAGGTTTCAACCTCGTGAGTTGGACCGCCGGGGTGCGCGAGATCGGCGCTGCCCTGGCCTCGCTCGGCGACGACGTGACCGCCGTCTTCGCCTGGGACCCCCTGGCGCAGCGCTACTTGGCCTATCGCGTCGACGCTCCGAGCTTCCTCAACGACCTTGAAGTGCTTCTCCCAGGCCAAGCGGTCTGGGTGGAGATGCGCCGCGCCGCCGATTGGCAGCAGACGTAGTCGGTCCGCCGCACCGGGAGGACTGTCGTCCTAAGCAGCGCCCTGGCGTTGCATCACCATCCCCGCGAGTAGGTACAGCGCCGGCGCCGCCAGTACGACGGTTGCAGCACCCGCGAAGACAAGAATGATCGCCATGCCAATCACCAGATCGGTGACGCCGAAGCCGACGACGGCTAAGTTGAGCGCCGTGCGCAGAGCGACGCCATCGATAAACGCGGTCCGTTGCGGATCGTCGGGCGCCAGCTCCGAGTAGGGCCCCCAGGTTCCTAACGTGTGCTCTTTAATCAGCTCAGCTTGCGAGCGCGCGGTCTTCGCGTCCGTCACCAGAACACCGGGAATGTCGGCGCCCAGACCCGTCACGATCTGCTCATCGACCAACTGATCTCGCACTTCAGCACGCGTATTCAACCCCGCGACCAAGCCGAAGATCCCCGCGGCGAGAAGTGCCAGCCCCAGCAATGCGCCGCTTACGCACGGCCCATGGCGGCGCAAAAAGAAGATCATTAATTTTTCTCCAGTCTCTGGACTACTCGTTTCGTGCTCACGCAAGTCGCCTACAGCGTGGGAACGGGCCCGCGTCTTGGCTCCTGGCGTTCCCACCAGGACGCCAGCACCCGCTCACCCGCGAAGCGGACGGATCCGTGCGCGGAGCGGCGTGAGAAGTAGGCGGTGCGCGGGGCCGTCCTTTTCGCAGCTTGAACTGCTCGTGGGGCTAGTCGCGCGTGAGCCAGGCGAACTTCGCCATGTGCCGCGGCGCACGCGAGGCCAGCTTCACGTTGATCACCGACGGGCCTTCCAGCGCGAAGGCTTCCGCGATCGCCTTCTCCACCTCTTCCGGCGTCTCGCAGTAGAAGCCCGGCGCGCCGAACGCTTCGCCGATCTTCTCGTAGTGCACGTCCGGCGTGAGGATGCTGGGCGGGATCGGCTTGCTGTAGTCGATCTCGTCCAGCCCGCCACCGATGCCGTTGTTGTTGAAGATCACCCACGTGATTGGCAGTCGATGCCGCACTGACGTCTCCACCTCGGCCGGACCGAAGCCGAACGCCGCGTCGCCCTCCAGCGCCAGCACGCGCTTGCCGGGGTTGGCCACGGCCGCCCCCAAAGCGAAGCCCGGGCCCACGCCCATCGTGCCCCAGGTCCCGGCGTCCAGCCGCGCCCGCGCCGCGTGCGAATTAATCACTGTGCGCGCGACGCCCATCGTGTTCTCGCCCTCGCAGACGAAGATCGCGTCCTTCGGCAGCGCGTCGTCCAGGATCTTGAGCGGTCGGTAGTAGCCCATCGGCACGTCCTCGGAGGCGTACGACTCCTCGTTGCGCACCCGCTTCTCTTCCGTCTCGGCTCGCAACGACTCCACCCACTCCGAGTCGTCGCTGAACTCCCAGGGGTTCGCGTCCAGCGCCGTGTTGAGCTGGCCCATCACCGCCTGCGCGTCGCCTAGCAGCGGCGCCTCTGTCGGGATGTTGGTGCCGATCTCCTCCGGCTCGATGTCCAACTGCACGACCCGCAAGTCCTCCCGCCAGCGCGGGGCCTTGCCGAAGTGCAGGATCCAGTTGAAGCGCGCGCCGATCGTGAAGACCACATCGCACTGCCGCAGCGCATTGGTGCGCGCCGCCGACATATTCAAGGGGTGGTCGTCCGGCACGACGCCCTTGCCCATCGGCGTCGGGATGAACGGAATCTGGGTCTTGTCGATGAACTCCCGCACCTGATCCTCAGCCTGCGCCCAGGCCGCGCCTTTGCCCACAATGATCAGCGGGTTGGAGGCGCTCTTCAGGGCCTCTAGGGCCGCGCTGATGTCTTCCTCGGCCACTTTGGAGCGATGCGGGTCCGCCACGCGCGGCTCCCACTGCACCTCTTCCTCATCGACCTTGCCATCGATCACATCCCCCGGCAGGTCCACGTAGACAGGGCCGGGGCGGCCGCTGATCGCCTCCCGGACCGCGGTCGCGATGAAGATCGGGATCGTGCGCGGGTCGTTGCACTGGGCTGAGTACTTCACGAACGGCCGCGCGGCCTCCACCTGTGGCGCCACCTGAAAGTCGCCGCGGTTGGCCAGCGCCAGGTTGCTCGCGCCGCCCAGCAGAATCATCGGCCAGCAGTTCGCCTCGGCGTTACCTAGCGCGCTGATCGCGTTCGTCATGCCCGGGCCGGAGACCACCAGCGCCGCCGAGATGCGACCGTTGATGTACGACACCGCCTGCGCCGCGAAGGCCGCCGCCTGTTCGTGCCGCACGCCGACATAGTTGATGCCTTCCTTTTGCGCCTCGATCGCGATCGGGATCACCGGAACGCCAACCACGCCGAACATGTGGTCCACGCCCTGTGTCTTCAGGCTCTTCGCGATGATCTGTGCGCCGCTCAGCTCTGCCATGCCGTCTTGCTCCTTCGTCGCCGGGCCGGGTGCGTTCGGTGAGGGCCCGCGAAAACAGTCGGCAGGCCGCAGATGAAGGTAGCGCATCCCAGGTTTAGAGGACCGGCTGCAACCAGTGCTCGACGCCGTCCAGACGAAGAGAGGGCTCCGTGAGGGGCCCTCTCGCTGATCTGTGAGCGGGGAAGTGGACGCCTAAGGATTCTCATCCGCGTCAGCGCCGGACAGGGCGTCCTTCGGCAGCTTCTGGCCGCAGGCGCGGCAGATGAAGTGGTCGATCTTGCTCTCGTTGCCCGCGTCCGCCATCGACTCCCAACGAGCGTCGCGCAGTTCGTGTTC
>CAUYZA010000069.1:0-11516 GCA_963577225.1 Dehalococcoidia bacterium
TGATAGCGGCCACGGGCGCGTATGGACGCCTCCAGCCCCAGCACCACGACGACAAGCGCGACCAGGATCAGACTGAGGACCGCGCCAGCCGCACGGTCGAAGGAGCTTTGGAACTGGATGAAGATCGCGCGCGTGAAGGTGTCGAAGCGAAGGATCGAGACGGCTCCGAAGTCGGACAGGACGTAGAGGGCGACCAGCAGCGAGCCCGCGGCGAGCGGGACGCGAAGTTGCGGCACAACGACGCGCCAAAACGTGCGCCAAGGTCCCACGCCAAGTGCCCGCGAGGCCTCCTCCATCGCAGGGTCCATGGAGCGCAGCCCCGCGCGCAGGACGAGCAGGAGATAGGGGTAGGTGAAGAGGGTGAGCACCAACCACGCGCCTCCGAACCCGCGCAGGTCCGGCAGCGCGTCGACGCCCAGCGGGGCGAGCGCTTGTTGCAGGGTGCCGCGTGGACCCAGCGCGGCGACGAACGCGAGCGCGCCGACGTAGCTGGGGACGACGAGCGGCAAGACGGTGACGACGGACCAGAAGCGTCGCAGGGGCAAGTCAGTGCGAGAGGTGAGCCAGGCCATCGGCAGCGCCAGGGCGGCGGAGCCGCCGGTCACGGCCAGGGCCATCAGCACGGTGTTCCTGAGCAGGCGCAGGGTGCTGGAGCGGGTCAGGTCGCGCCAGGCGTCGGCATCAGCTTGGCCAGCGCGGATGAGCAGGTAGATCAGCGGGATCGCCATCAGCGCGGCGACGAGGATCCCGATCAGCCAGATAAAGCTGGGCGGCGAGCGTCGAGACCAGGCGCTGGAGAGTTGATCGCTGAGCGCGGTCATGGCCCGATGTTGCCTCGTGCAGTTCTAGGGCAGCGCCCCGACCTCGCGCAGGAGGTCGAGCGTGCCCTCAAGGTCGGCCAGAGAGGTCAGCCGCAGCGAGGGCGGCTGCAGCGTGTCGAGGGCCGGGATGCCGTTGGTGGGGGCGATGCCTGCGGTGAGCGGGTATTCGAAGGTTTCGTCGCGGAAGTAGCGCTGTGAGGACTCGGCCAGCAGGTAGGCGACGAAGCGGTTGGCCGCGTCGACGTCCGGGGCCGACTGAAGCACGCCCACGCCCGCCACGTTTATCAAAGCGCCGGCATAGGCGGCGTCGGTGAAGAGGTTGGTGGCGGGGTAGTTCGGGTCGTCGGCGAGGAAACGGAAGAGGTAGTAGTGGTTGACGAGTCCGACGTCGATTTCGCCGTCGCCGACGGCCTGAACGATCGGAGTGTTCTTGGGGTACTCCTGGACGTCGTTGGCGAGCATGTCACGTAGCCACTGCTCGGTGGTGGCGTCGCCGTGTAGTTCGCGCAAGGCGGTGACGAAGGCTTGGAACGAGCCGTTGGTCGGCGCCCAGCCGACGCGGCCGCGCCACTGTTCAGAGGTCAGGTCGAAGATCGATTGCGGCTGTTCGGCGGTGGATAGGTGTGTCGAGGCGACGATGACGCGAGCGCGGCCCGAGACGCCGACCCAGCGATCGCTGCCGGATTTGAAGGTGTCGTCGACGGAGGCCAGCATCTCCGGCGGCAACTCCCGCAGCAGGCCGGCGGCTTCGACGGCACCGAGCGCGCCGGCGTCCTGGGAGAGGAAGACGTCGGCGGGGGAGCGGCTGCCCTCTTCCAGCAGCGCGGCCGCGAGTGCGGCGGTGTCGCCGTAGCGGACGCGGACATCGATGCCGTTCTCTTGCTCGAATTGCTCGATCAGCGGACCAATCAGGGCTTCGCTGCGGCCGGAGTAGACCGTGATGCTTGCCGTCTCGGCATCAGCGCCGCCGACGCAGGCAGCGACCACCATTCCGCCGACGAGCGCCAAGGCAGCTAGGCGCAGGCGGTTGGGGCGTCGCAGTTGCATGTCGGTCTCCGGGCGGACGGCGGTCACCGGGTCTGGATAACCCAAAAGAAAGGCTAGGCTGCGTCTTTTTGTTAAGCAAGCCTAACGACTGTCCTCACCCGACTCTCATGGTTCACAACAGTTGCGGACAGAAAAAAACGCCCGCATGAGCGGGCGTTTCTATCGCTGCCTGTTGGCTGTTACCAGGAGGACTTGCGGACGCCGGGCAGGTAGCCTTCGTTGGCGAGTTCGCGGAAGACGATCCGGGAGACACCGAACTTACGCATGTAGGCCCGTGGGCGCCCGGTGACACCACAGCGGTTCTTGAGCCGCGTGGGGGAGCTGTTGCGTGGAAGCCTCTGGAGCTGGACCTGGAGCTCCCAACGCCGGTCGGGATTACCCCAGGACTCTTTGAGCTGGCGCTTGAGCTCGGCGCGCTTCTCGGCGTAGTGGTCGTGCATCTTTTGGCGCTTGACGTTGCGCGCCACGACGCTTTTCTTGGCCATCGTGTTTCGTTCCCCGTGTGTGCGGTGTTCGCCGAGCGGGGAACTAGGGTAGGTGCGCGAGGGCGACTGGGACAACCGCGATCGTCTCGCTTTCGTACGCGATTGTGAACTGTCGAGCAGATGGAGACCAGCCGGAAACGGCCGGCGCGGGGGTTTTTGCGGATGAACGCTGTCGAAGGCCTGTTGCGCTGGGCCCGCTGGGCGCATCGTCGACTGCGTCCGATCAGGCCATGCGTCCTGAACCGGGGGGCCTTGGACGATGGCGCCGCGTCGCTGGGGGCGCTCGCGGCGGCGGCCGGTTTGCGGCGTCTCTCGCTGGAGGTGAAGGCGCTGGCGCTGACGCCGGACGGTGGGTTCGACTACCGCCGCGCCGGTGGGAGCGAGCCCTACCGGCGGATGTGCGCGGCTGCCAGGGTTGTGCGCGCGGTTGATCCGTCGCGACTGCTCGATTCCCAGCGGATCGTGTTTTGGGTCAACGTCTACAACACGCTCGTGATCCAGGCGAGCATCGAGTTCGACCTGCGGCGGCGACTCGACGAGCTGGGCGGGCTGGACGAGTTTTTCGCGCGGGCGGCCTATGAGATCGACGGTCAGACCTTCTCACTAGACGACATCGAGCATGGGATCTTGCGGGCCAACCACGGGCACGGTCGCTCCAGAGGCTCCCAGTTCTCGGCTGGCGATCCGCGCGCGGCGTGCTGTCTGGCGGAGATCGATCCACGACTGCACTTCGTGCTCCACTGCGGGGCCGCGAGCTGTCCGTCCTTCGGTGTGCTGGAGGTGGCCGGCCTGGAGCAACAGCTTGACGACGCCACCTTGGGATTCCTGGATGGCCCAGACGGGTTCGCGGTTGATCCCGGCGGGGGCCGGGTCGTCTTGCCGGCGTTCATGCAATGGAATGCGGGCGACTTCGGTGGTGAGGCCGGGCTGTTGCCGTTCGTGGGCCGCTACGTGGACCTACCGCGCGCCGAGGGCTGGCGGATCGGCTATCGCGACTATGACTGGCGGCTGGGCTAGAGGAGCAGCGCGCGCGGCGGCTAGTCGTCCGTGCTGCGCTTCTTGATACTGCGTCCGGACTTTTCTTCGAGGCGGCCGATCGCGCGTCCCTTGTCGGGATGGGGGTCTTTGCGCGGGCCGTAGATCTCGCGGCCTTCGTGGTCGTCTGGGAGATACTCGGTGATGGGAAGACCTTCCTCATCGCAGAAGAGCAGTCAATGGCAGTATTTCCAGCGCTGCATCTCGTCGCAGGGACAGATCCAGGTGCTGGACTTCACCTCTTCGGCTTTGTCCTCGTAGAAGTTGCAGGGACAGAGCGGCCGGCCAAGGTCATCGACGTGCTTGGCCAGCCCGATCACGAGGAATTCGGTGATGTCGTGTTCCGGGTGCAGATAGCTGCCGCTCTTCTCAGCGAAGGTGTTGACGAACTTCCACATCCGCGCCATCGATTTCTCGCTGGCTTGATCGCGATCCGCTTCGTCTACGTGGTCGACGTCCGGCATGCCTCATCCTCCGCCAAAGGGATCGTGTTCAGCGTATGTGGTTAGTCATCGCCGCGCTTGTCGCGCAGGAAGTCTTCGAGCTGTTCAATCAGGCTCTCGGCCGGGGGTAGCTCGCCCTCGTCGGGTTCGTCCGTCGGCGCTCCGGCCGCGTCCTCGAGTTGGGCCACGTAGGATGCCAGGTCGTCGTTTTCCTGCATCGCGATGCCGGCTTGCTTCTGGAAGCGATCGTGGTCGCGGCCGAGCTGCTCATACTCGAGCTCGATCCCGGTCAGTTCCTCAACCTTCTCCAGCAGCGCCCGGGCGCCCATGGGGTTCGTCATGCCGGGCAGGTAATGGGGCACGCTGGCCCAGAGGCTGATGCCCGGCAGGTCTTGTTGCCGGCAGAAGTCATGGAAGACGCCAACGATGCCCGTCGGCCCTTCGAAGCGGGAGGGATGCATGTCGAAGCGCTGTGCCAGTTCCGTCATATTGGCCGAGCCGCGGACCGACGAGGGCCGCGTGTGCGGGACCTGCGCGGCCACGGCGCCGAGCGTGTAGACCATCTCGACGCCGGTGCTGCGCGCAATCTCGAGTACCGCCGCCATGTACGACTTCCAGCGATGGTTGGGCTCGATGCCCAGGCCGATCACCAGGTCGTGTTCGCCGCCGGTGCGGACGAAATAGAAGTCGGTGCTGGGCCAGACGATGTCGCGTTGGTCGTTCTGGTAGCGGGCGAACGGGCGCGCTTCCGTGAAGTCGTAGTACTCCTCCGGATCGATCGAGGCGAGGCTTTCGGCGTGGAGCGAGGTGATGAGATGACGCGCGCCGTGCGTCGCGGCTTCCCCGGCGTCATTAAAGCCGGCCCAGGCGAGCACCATGTGGGGTCGGATCAGATCCGGTTGTTCGTCGAACTCCAGATGTGGGTGCGTAGCCATGGGCCGGATTGTAGCGTGCGATCGAGCAGGGGATAGCTGGGGAGCGTGGATCGGCGGTCGTTTTCCTGGCGGCGGCGAGCCAAGGTTAGGCTGGTGCGAAAGGCTCCACGGAGGCAGGTGAGACCGATGCCCAACGACCATGTGCTTCGTCCGACGCTCAGCGCTGCACTCGATGACTGGCGTGATCTCGTCGTCGCGAACAACCAGCAAGTGGAGCGCACCCAAGAGCGCGTGGACGGCTCCGACTTCTACTAGCCGATCGCTTCGTTCTTCCGCGCGGATCCGAAGCGCCGCGACGATTCGACCCTGGAAGCCCTGCGAGCGATGGCGCGACCAGACGAGACCTGGCTCGACGTGGGGGCTGGCGGCGGCCGCTACGCGTTGGGCTTGGCTGGCTCGGTGGCGCGCATGATCGCGGTGGAGCCGAGCGAGGGCATGCGCGAGGTCTTTGAGGCCGTGCGGTCCGAGTACGACATCGAAAACGTCGAACTCGTGGCGGAACGCTGGCCGTTCGAGGGCGCGCCCGAGGTCGACGTGGTGATCTTTACGCACGTGGGCTACGACATCGCGGAGATCGGGCCGTTCCTGGACGCGGTCGAAGGCAGCGCTCGGCGGCGTTGCGTCTGCGCGCTGCTCGAGCGCTCGCCTGGGTCGGCGTTCGCGGAGCTTTGGGAGGGCGTGCATAGCGAGCCGCCCGCGCTGCTGCCGGGCCTGCCGGAATTCGTGGCGCTGCTGATGGCGTGGGGGGTGATGCCGGACGTCGCGATCGTGGGCGATCGGCCCTTCCGTTTCGACTCCGCGGAGGAAGCGGAGCAGGCGGCCCGACGGCGGCTCTGGGTCAACGACGGAACGCGGAAGGCCGAGCAGATTGCGGAACTGCTTCCTGAGCAGCTGCGGTCGCTCGATGGGGGCGGTATCGCGGTCGGCGAGTCGCTTGCGGTGGGGCTAGTGAGCTGGGAGCCGCCTGGCACCGAGTCGTGAGTGGCTCGCGGCTTAGGCGCCGCGTTCCCAGGGGTTCTCTTCGCTGTGCGACTCGACGAGGGTGATCGGAAGCCCCATCACGTCGTCGGCGTTGAGGTTGGCTGCTTGCCAGGAGCCGGCGGGATCAGCGACGCGAGGCCGGTGCGCGACGCCGCGGGCCTCCGCGCGCGCCAGCGCTTCGTCCAAGCTGTGGACCTGGAGCTCGATGCCGGAGGGGCCGGGTCCGTGCTCGCGAAGCCAGGCCGCGAGGTGGGTGTCGTCGCTGGTGGGTGCGACGAAGTCGACGTAGGTGCCGCTGTGGCTGACGCGGGCACGCTCCACCAGCGTGTCGCCACGCGGCGCGCGAGATTCGCAAGTCAGTCCGAAGAGGCGGTGGAACGGCTCTTGCATGGCCTGGAGATCGGGGCCGGCGATGCGGAAGACGTGGATGCCGGTGACGATGTCGCTGCGGACATGGTCGCGCCAGTCGGGCCCTGCCGCGGGCCAGGCACCCGCGACTGTGTCGGCGATCTTGCTGGTGTCGACGGAGACGAGCGTCGACGCCATTGCACGAGGATCGAAGTGGACGCTGACGAACGTCTCAGTGTCGGCGGTCCAAACGACGGGGATGCCCGCCTCGCCGGCGGCTTGCTTGGCCAGCAGGCCTTCGTCGCCTTCGAAGATGAGCATGTAGAAGCCGGGGCCGCGCTTTTGCAGATAGCGCCAGCCCGAGGAGGCTTCGTCGACGGGCTGGACCAACTCCAGGAACTGATCACCGATCGGCAGTACGGCGTTGATCAGGCCAAACTCGCGCAGCTGTTGGCGCGTGCTCGGCTCGATCGCGAAGAGCGCCTGCATCAGGTCGACGGCGGGCTCAAGCTCTTCCACGACCGCGGCAACCTGACGGATCTCGCGCAACTTGGCGGCCATGCTGTTTTTTTTTCCCTTCCGCGCTAATCGGGATTGTCGCATGGAGCGGACCTGGCCGACTCAGGTCGCGACCTTGGCGAAGACGCAAAGAGAGCGGGCCGGTTTTGGCCCGCTCTCTTTGATTCGCGACAGGAACGCGTTAGACGCTGAGCGCGTCTGCCACGTCCTTGAGGCCGAGCGACTCCAGCTTGTCGCGGCTGGGCATGCAGGTTGCGGTGTCCCAGTCGCAGGCGTTGAGGAAGTCGTTCTCGAGCATCTCGATGTCGACGGTGACGCCGGCCAGGGGGCCGGTTTGCTGCTGCGTGTCGCCGCCGCCCCAGGTGCGGTCCGGGACGAAGCGCTGCTTGGGGTTGTCGCCCTCGCGCACGGTGAAGGCCATGCGCAGGTTGGCGATCCGCTCGCCGGCCGTCTGCAAGTCTTCGCCCGTGATGTCCCAGCCGGTGACCTTGTTGACCCACTGCGGGAAGCGGTCGGTGGGGGCCGGCATCATGATGAACTGGCACATGCCGGACGCGTTGATGACGTGCATGTACTCGCTGGCGCCCTTGTGGTGCTCGCCGCGGTTCTCGTAGTCCGTGGAGGATTCCGGCGTGGGTGGGTACTCGGGGCCACCGAAGCGGCTGTTGCCTTCGTACTGCGTGTGCCGCGCCGGCGTCGGGTCGAGGCGGTAGGTCGTGTGGAACTCGGGCTGCAGCTTGGGGTCGTGCATGGGCAGCTCTTGGCCCCCGACGTGCATCGCGTAAGCCTCAGACTCGGGGCCCAGCTTTTTAGCCGCGACGGCTACGCCGTCGGCGATGACGTCGCCGAAGCCTTCGCGCTTCCCCATCTGGTGCAGCAACTCAATGATCGCTTCGTCGTTGGACCAGTTGAGTTCCAACCCGTCCGTGTCCTCCTTCGTGATGAGGCCGTTTTCGAAGCACTCAATCGCGAAGGAGATGGCACCGCCGGCACCGATCGTGTCCAAGCCGTACTCGTTGCAGAGGTGGTTGGCGTAGATCAGCATGTCCAGGTTGTTGGACAGGTTCATCGTGCCGAAGGAGGCCATGGTTTCGTATTCGGGGCGATGGGTGTGGCGCGGGTAGGGGTACTTCGGGTTGCTCGATTCGACGGATTCGGCGCCACAGGCGAGCGGGCAGTGCCAGCAAGCGTAGTGCTTCTCCATCAATTCGTTGACGACCGGGCCCTGGAGCCCATCGACGTCCTGGAAGACATCGACGCCGACGCCGCCCCAGTTCTGGACGGGGGAGTCGCCGCTGTGTGCCGAGTTGGCGGTGATGCCGGTGGTGCCGAAGGTGCGGAAGAAGTCCCGCAAGGGGGCGGAGAAGTCGTCGAGCGACTCCTTCATCATCGCGCGCGCTTCTTTGTCGTGCTGTTGGATCATGACGCGCGTCGACTTGACGACGACGGCCTTGACCTTCTTGGAGCCCATCACCGCGCCGACGCCCGAGCGGGCCGCGAGACGGCCGTGGTCGTTGCAGATGCCAGAGAGGAGGGAGAGGTTCTCGCCCGAGGGACCGATGCAGGCGACGGAGGTCTTCTTGCCGTACTCCTCCTTGAACGCCTTCTCTACTTCGATGGCGCCCATGCCCCAGTATTTGGAGGCGTCCTCGATTGTGACCTTGCCGTCGTCGACCAGGATGAAGACGGGCTTGTCCGAGGCGCCGGACATGAAGATGCCGTCCCAGCCGGCGAACTTGAGATAGGGACCGAAGTCGCCGCCGCAGTTGGCGTCGCCCCAGCCGCCGGTGGAGGGGCTTTTGCAGACGGCCTGGAAGCGGTTGCCGAAGATCGGCGTACCGGTCATCAGGCCGGGGACGAGGCCGAGCACGTTATCGGGGCCGAGCGCGTCCGCTCCGGCCGGAATGCGGTCGAAGAGGATGCGGGCGCCCATGCCGTAGCCGCCCAGATAGTCCTTGTAGAACTGGTCGGGGAGCTCTTCGGCCTCGGCGGATCCGGTTGTCAGGTCAACGTTGAGAATTTTGCCGTTGTAGGCGAGTTCTTCCGGCATGTGCGACACGTCCTTTCCGGGACTTGCACTTGGTCACTCGTTTAGACGCGACGTTCGCGCCAGGTCGTTCGTCCCAGCTGGGCGCCCATCCCCATGTGGGCGGCTACTCAGCGGGGGGGTCCAGGTGATTATCTCGGAGTTATGGGGCACGGCTCAATATGCTGGAAGGAGCATAACGCGCCGAGCTTCCGGGAGCAGGACGCGATTTAGCCTTGCGCGAGCTCGCCGAGCAGGTTGAGCGTGCGGTCGTAGGCCGCGTCGGCGCCTTCGGGAAGCTGCACAATGGCAGCCAGCATCTCGTCCGCACCGAACTCAGTCATGCCACGAATGCGGTCGCCAACCGCATTCTCGGAGCCGGAGATGATCAGCCCGTCTGCCATGCGATCCGTGAATTCTGTGCCTGCCGCCTCGTCGAAGCCGGCGTCGACCAGCATTTGGGAGTAGTAGGGCAGGCGCTGGTAGAAGCCGAACTGACGCTTGGCCGCCTCGCGCACGGCGTCGACGTCCTCCGTTACAACGACCGGGGTGTGCACGATCATGGCGGGCTTGGGCCGGCCGGCGGCGTCGGCGCCGGCTCGCTGGGCGGGGGCGGCGACATCGCGGATGTAAGGCAGCGGCGACATCCAGGAGATGCCGCCCTCGGTCAGCTCGCCGCTCAGTTTGAAGGCTTTCTCACGCAGGGCGGAGATCATGACTCGCACCTGCGTGGGCGCGGCGATCTGCGCGTGGGCCTGGATCAGTTCGCCGTCGTGATCGACTTCGCCGTCGTTGAGCAACGCCTTGAGCACGGTGACGTACTCGCGCAGGTGGCTCAGGGGCTTGTGGAAGGGGATACCCCAGGTGCCCTCGATGGCGGGCTTGTGGCTGGGTCCGACGCCCAGCTTGAGGCGGCCCGGCGCAATTTGGTCGACGGTCATCGCGCCCTGAGCCATCGCGATGGGGTGGCGGGGGTAGGTGGGCACGATCGAGGTGCCGAAGGTGATCCGCTCCGTGCGCTGTGAGGCGAGCGCGAAGACAGCGAAGGGGTCGGGCGACGGGCCGCCGACCGTGAGCCAGGCGGTGTCAAGTCCGGCCGCGTCGGCGGCGACGATGCGGTCGACGAGGCCCGGGGCATCGGGTGCCACGATGTGCACGCTGATATCAAGATTCGCCATGTCGTGTCGTGTCCTTGGAGCTAGGGGAATCTGGCCGGATCGGAGTCTAGGGGGGCACCGCGCTAGCCGCGCTGGCTGGCGTCTGTAGGTCCCTGGTGATTGGCGTGGTGCGGGAGAACGGGTGCTATTCGCCCTCGTTGGCCTGGGCGTAGGGGCTCTCCAGTTTGCTCTCGTGGCCGGAGGTGATGCGTTGATCGACGCGCTGGCCCGCATTCCCGTCGGGACCGTAGGAATCGACGATCGCCGCCAGCCCGTCGCGTTGCGGGACGCCTGGCAGTGTCATCGCGTTTCCGGGCGTCTCGGCGATGTGCAGGGTCTGGGTGGGGAAGGCGAAATCAATCTGTAGGTCCTGCGCCAAGCGGATGATATCCAGATTCAACACGTGCCGGGTGCGCAACTCCGTGGTCCAGTCGGGCGCGTCGATGAAGCAATAGACCAGCACGTCAAGGCTGGCGGCGCCGAAGCCCGTGAACTCGACGATGTGATAGTCCTGGCGCATGCCGGGGTTGGCGCGAATGATGGCGCGGATGCCCTCGACGAAGGCCTGCATCTGGTCCGGGGTGGAGTGGTAGCCCATGCCCAGCGTGGTGCGGTAGCGGCGCCAGCGGCGGGCGCCCATGTTGTCGATGCCAGAGTCGACGAGGCGGGCGTTGGGCACGGTCACGATCGAGTTGTAGAACGTGCGCACGCGGGTGGAGCGGAAGCCGACCGACTCGACGGTGCCCTCAGTGTCGTCGAGGACCACCCAATCACCGATTTGGAAGGGCTTGTCGGCGAAGATCGTGACGCCGCCCAGTAGGTTGCGGATCGTGTCCTGGGCGGCCAGCGCGACCGCCAACCCGCCAATGCCGAGGCCCGCGATCAAAGACGCGACATTGACGTCCAGGTTTTGCAGGACGAACAGCCCACCAATGATTGCGACGAAGATCTTCAGCGTAGTGTTGAGTAGCGGGACGAGTTGGTCGTCGAACTTGTTCTCGGTCTTCTCGGCGCGGCGCCGGAGTTGGTCAGTGAAGATGTCGATGCCGCGGTAGGCGATGAGCACGATGGCGAGCGCGCCGAGCAGGCTGGCGACCTGGTCGATGACCTTCTCAACGTCGGGTTCGAAGTCGAGCGTGGGGAAGCCGACCAGCATCGTGACGGCGATCGTGAGGAGGAGGATGGAGCGGTTCAGCCGACGGCGCTCCGTGTCCCAGAAGCCCCGTTCCTCTCCGTCGCGATAACGCGCGCGGACGTAGAGGCGGATGGCGACCAGAACTGCAAACTGCACCGCGGCGGCGACTAAGACGAGGACCGCGAGGCCGATGAACTGCTCAACCTCGATGCCGAGGAACTCGTCTTTGAACCAGCCAGGGGAGAGAACGGGAAGCGTCGACATTTGTTTCCGCGTCCAGGCGCCCAGATGGCCGCCGCGTGGCCCCACGGTAGCGACTTCTGGATCATGTGCCAACGCCCCTCAACAATTCCTAAAACGACGCAGGCGACGCAAAAAGGCCGCCCAGATGGGCGGCCTCTTCAGAGCGACTGACTCGCGGTGCTAGGACGTGGGGTCGTGAGAGAAGCCGACTGCCTTGTGGCTGCCGTCGCAGAAGGGCTTGCTCGCCGAGGCACCGCAGCGGCAGAGCGCGACGGCGCTGCCCGCGGGCAGCTCGACTTCGCTGCCGTCGGAGGCGGTCAGTTTTAGGTCAGAAGCGTCGA
>CAUYZA010000070.1:0-11482 GCA_963577225.1 Dehalococcoidia bacterium
ATGCTGACCTGCGACGGTGAGTTGTCGTGGTTGATGATCGGGGTGACACGAACGCCGGCCTCGATCAGCTTCTCCCGGTACTCCTCCATCAGCTCCGGCTCGACGTCGAAGGCGACATGGTTCATGGAACCCTGCGCCGTGGTCAGCTCGGCGCCGGGCGCAAACTGCCACTCGGGATCGGGCGAGGACACACCCGGTACCGCCTTGGGCGCACCAGGGAACCAGAAGAAGGCGAGGCTGTCGCCATTCCCGATGTCGAAGAAGAAGTGCTGACCCATCCCGTTGGGCAGGTCGAGGGTCTTGGTCAACGGCATGCCCAGGACGCCGCTGTAGAAGTCAACGGTGGCCTGCATGTCCTTGCAAACGAGCGCCAGATGGTTGACGCCGCGCAAGTTGAAGGTGGAGTTAGGTTGGGGCATGGGATGGCTCCTGAATACGTGCGACCGCCTGAGGGAAGTTTAGCCGTTCCCCGGCCGCGCTGTGAACCGACGCCTACTCGCCCTGGCTGCCGTCTGCGCCCTGGGCGACGGCGATCTCCGCCAGACGCAGCATTCGCTCACGACGCTGTCGCTGCTCGTCGCTCATCTTTTCCAATTCGGACTCGGCGATGCTGAGCCCTAGGACTCGTAGACCGGGATCTCGTCGTCGGTCATTTCGGCCATCTGCCCCTTGCGCTCGAAGGCCGCCTCGATGAAGGGGGCGAGTTCCTCCTCCTTCTGGCTGACTCGTTCGGCTTCATTCTCTTTGAACTCCGGCATGACGTCGCCGGCGAACAGCTCCAGCGCCTCCATGATGTGGTCGTGCTGGTTGTTGCCCGCCTGCTGGATGAAGACGGTCTGATCGACGCCGGCCTCCTGGAACTTACGCAGATGCTCGCGTTGTTCGTCCGGCGTGCCGATCCCGCCTTCGCCGCCCTCCTCGGGCAGGTGGTCCTTGACCATCTCAAAGGCCTTCCAGATGTTGGTTCGGCCGGGCTTGTGCTTGCCGAAGGCGTAGTGGTGGCCCAATGCGAACTGGAAGAAGCGGAAGCCGTCGCGACCGCGCTTGACAGCTTCGTCGTGGTCCGCGTGAACCGAGAACGACGTCACCATCGCGATGTTGGCGTTGACGGCATGCCCGATGGGGACACACTCCGCCTTGAGCGTGCTGTAGTAGTCGTCCACCCAGTGCTTCGCCTCCTCCGGGTCGACGAAGGCGAAGGTCAGCGCTCCGATGCCGAGCTGGGCCGCCAGGTGAATCGTCTCGCGGTTGGAGCAGGCCACCCAGATCGGCGGATGCGGACGCTGCACCGGCTTGGGCACGATGTTGCGGGTGGGCATGGAGAAGTACTTGCCCTCGTAACCGGGGTAGGGATCCATCGCCAGCATGTTGGCGACCTGCTCCGTCACCTCGCGCCACATCTCGCGTCGCTCGGCCGGATTGACGCCGTAACCCTCAAGTTCAGCACGCGAGGCGGACTCGCCGGTGCCGAATTCGACCCGGCCGTTGGAGACCAGATCCAGCGTCGCGATGCGCTCCGCGGTCCGGGCCGGCGCGTTGTAGCCGGGCGGCATCAGCACGATGCCGTGCCCCAGCCGAATGTTCTTGGTGCGCTGGGAAGCGGCCGCCAAAAAGACCTCTGGCGCGGAGGAGTGCGAGTACTCCTCCAGGAAGTGGTGCTCCACCTCTCAGGCGTGGTCGATGCCCAATTGGTCGGCCAACTCGACCTGGTCCAGCGCGTCCTGGAAAAGCTGCAGTTCGGCCCCCTCACGCCAGGGCTTGGGGTGCTGGTGTTCGTAGAAGATCCCGAAGCGCATCGATCCGGCTCCCGTTCAGTTTGTGAGCACGTGGCAGGCTGCGGCGAAGTTTAGGCGATCGGGGCGGACGCAGGATATCCGCTCAGGCTTGATCCGCGCGCTCGATCGCCAGCGGGCGGCGACCGGCGGGGTCCGCGACCGAAACATGCACCTCACCGGCCAGGACCGCCTCCAGGATGTCGCCGCAGACCGCGGCGCGCCAACCTCGCTTGAGCGCCGGCAGCGACGCGTCTTCGCGGCCGGCCAGATGCCAGCGCACGAGTTCGCGCAGATCGGAAGCGGTACCTACCAGACTGGCGTCGACCTGCTGATCGACGCACGTCTCTTCAAGCACGGCCTCCATCAGCAGCGAAAGCATCCGGGCGAGCGACTGCTGCCCGCGTGGCCGTCGCGACTCCGGCAGCTCCGACTCCGGCATGTCGATCGCGCGACGCACGCGGTCCAGCACCTCTTCGACCTCGCGGCTCTGCCGTTTCTCGAAGCCGCGCAGGCGGCGCAGCGCGTCCTCGGTCGCGGGCAGAGCGGAGGCGGCGGAGACGATCAGGTCGTCGCGGAGCACACGTCGACGAGGCATGTCGCGCCGCGAAGCCACCTCCTCGCGCCAGAAAAACAGCTCGCGCACGGCCGCCAGTGAGCGCCGGCTCAGGCCCTGTGTGCCGGAGACGCGCCACCAGCGCGGGTGATTGAGGTCGTGCTCGACGGAGGCCAAGCGTTCCGCGTTTTCCTCTTCGAGCCAGGACACCCGGTCCAGCTCGTGGAGTTGGTCCATCAAGCGTTCGTGCACCGGGAAAAGATGGTCGACGTCTTCCACGGCGTAGCACAGCTGGGCGGCGGCCAGCGGGCGGCGGATCCAGTCGGTGCGGGTCTGGTTCTGGCGCGTGCGTACGCCCAGCACGGTCTGGACGAGACTGGCGTAGTTCAACGGAAAGCGCGCCCCGGTGAACGCGACGGCAAGTTGGACATCGAACAGGGCGCCCGGCATGCGGCCGGTCTCCTGCCAACAAAAGCGTGCCTCCTGTTCTGCGCCGTGCATGATCGAGACGATCGACGGATCGGCGACCAGATCCCAGACTTCCCCAAGATCGGGCACAGCCAGCGGATCGATCAGAAAGATCTCGTCCGGCAGCGCGATCTGGACCAAGGCGAGTTCGGGGTAATAGGTGTGCTCGGTCACGAACTCGGTATCGAGCGCGAAGGCGCCGCGGTGCCGGATCGTGCGGCAGACATCGGCCACGTCGCGCGGGCTCGTGAGCAGAGGAGGTGTACTGGCCACGGCCCGATGCTATCGGAAGTTCCACCGCAGGCCGAGCGCCCCTCGGCACCGCGGCGGCGGACCGCGGAGCCGAACGAGACACCACAGTGTTGCCCGACGTCTGGTCGCTGGGCTGCGGGGTGGTATCGTGAAGACCGGCCCGCGAACGGTTTCGACCTTGTATTCGGGGGCCGGGAGCAGAGTGATGAAAGTCCAGAATTCCGTCAAGAAGCGCTGCCGCGACTGCCAGATCGTCCGACGCAAGGGACGCGTCTACGTGATCTGCAGCGTGAACCCGCGGCACATCCAGCGACAGGGCTAACGCCCGCCATGCGTGCCATGCCGAAGCCGAGCCTGCCTCCGGCATCGTTCAGGCTGCGTCGGCGCAACGAGCGGCGCTCGTGACGGCACTGCTGCGCACGCTGCTGCTTTGGCTCTCACGCCAGGCGGCGCTGGGCAACACGTTGGAATCGATCCCGTTCGCGGACCGGCTGATCGGGCGCTTCGTGGCAGGCCAAACGCACGAAGAGGCCGTCGAGGCGGCGCGACCGCTCGTCCAAGCCGGCTACCGCGTCACGTTCTCGCTGCTCGGCGAAGACGTGGCGAACGAGGTCGCAGCGGCGGCGGCGAGCGACGCGTACCGGGAGCTGTTGCAGCAGATCGCAAGCGCCGGCCTTGCCTCGCAATCGAAGATCGCGGTCAAACCAACGCTGCTTGGGCTCGGCCTGAGTTTCGAGACGGCCCAGGGCAACTTCAACGGCATCTTGGAGGCGGCGCGCTGGGTGGGCGTCGGTGTCGAACTCGACATGGAGCACTCCAACACCGTCGATGACACGCTGGCCTTGTTCCGCAGCGGTGCCAGCGAAACCGCGGACCTCAGCATCGCGCTTCAGGCCTACCTGCGGCGCACCGCAGCCGATGTCGATGCCCTGATCACGGACGGCATCGCGCGGGTCCGGCTCGTCAAGGGCGCCTACGAGGAGTCCGCCGACGACGCCTACCAGACGAGCGAGGAAGTCGAGCGAGCGTTCCACGCCATCGAGCGCACCCTGCTGGAACCGGAGTCGATCGCGGGGGGCGCATGGTTGGCGGTAGCGACGCACGATCTACGGCTGATCGCGGGAACACGCACCCGCAGCCACCGCAAGCGCACTCCCGACGACCGCTGGGAGGTGCAGATGCTCTACGGCGTGCGTCGCAAGCAGCAACAACAACTGCTGGCGGAGGGCTACCCGCTGCGGCTCTATCTGCCCTACGGCCGGCACTGGTACCCCTACTTCATGCGTCGACTGGCGGAGCGCCCGGCCAACCTGGGCTTCGCCCTGCGCTCGTTGTTCTGCCCCTAGGCGGGCTCCGAGTACGCAACAGCTGCGCTATCCTGCCCCGCGCTTGGAAGGGGGCTGCGATGGAGTTGGGACTCGACGGCAAGGTCGCCATTATCACGGGCGGCAGCGAGGGAATCGGCGCGGAGACGGCGCGGCTGCTCGCCCTCGAGGGCTGCGACGTCGCGATAGGCGCTCGTCGCGAAGGGCCGCTGGCCGAGGCGGCGGCGGCGATCAGAGCGACGGGGCGTGAACCGCTGGCGCAGTCGATGGACGTCATGTCGGCGGAGGACTGTGCCGGTTTGGTGGCGGCGACTATCGATCGCTTCGGCGGCGTCGACATCCTGATCAACAACGCCGGCACCTCGCGCGCGGGACCGTTCGAGGAGGTCGCCGATGAGATCTGGCAGGAAGACCTGGACCTCAAGCTCTACGGGGCGATCCGCATGGCTCGGCAGTGTCTGCCCTCCATGAAGGAGCGCGGGGGCGGCCGCGTGATCAACATACTCAACACCGGCGCCAAGCAGCCCGGCGCCGGCTCGATGCCTACCACGGTCAGTCGCGCGGCGGGGCTGGCGCTGACTAAGGCGATGAGCAAGGACGTCGCGCCCGACAACATCCTGGTCAACGCGGTCTGCATCGGCCAGGTCAAGAGCGCTCAGTGGCCTCGCTTCCGCGAGCAACGTGCGCCCGATCTGACAGATGAGGAGTTCCTGGCCCGAATCGGCGAAAACATTCCGCTCGGCCGTATCGGCGAGACGGAAGAGGCGGCCAACCTGATCGTGTTCCTCGCTTCGAGCGCGGCCTCATTCATCACCGGCACGGCGATCAACGTCGACGGCGGCGCCTCGGGCGTCTGGTAGCCGCCGATGACTGAGGACTGGCAAGTTAGCTTGGACGCGATCCGGCGGTCGTACGCGCCCGGCGTGCGCGGGACGGGCGGTACGGCCTTGTTCGACGTCGAGCTGATCGAAGTCGATCGTGGGCTGACGGTGTTCCGCTTGCCGATCACCGACGCGGTCCGTGGCGGAGTGGGCGACGGAGTCCACGGCGGCGTAATCGCGGCGCTGGTCGACATCGGACTCGTCTCGGCGGTGCTTAGTGCATGCCGCCAAGGCGACAAGATGCGCGGCACGGCGGAGCTCAACGTCTCGTATCTGCGGCCCGCGCAGGGCAACGCCCTGATCGCCCGCACCACGATCCTGAAAAAGGGCCGCACCCTCGCGGTCGGCGATGTCGACATCGAGAACGACGCCGGCGTCCTCGTCGCCAAAGGGCGCGGCACCTACGCCCTCGGCCAGCGCGGCTAGGAGCCGTGCCGGAGCTGACCGTCGCCTCAGCCCGACAAGCGCTCGCCGAGGTTGGGCTCGACGCGGACGTGACACGCGCTGCGGCGCTCGTCGGCGGGGTCTCGAACCTGACCTATCGGCTCGATCGGGAGAGCACGCCGCCCGTCGTCCTGCGCGTGCAGCGCGAGCACGGGATCTTCGAGCCGTACGACGTCGTGCGCGAGGCTCGGGTGATCGAAGCACTGGCACAGACAAACGTGCCCGTGCCCGAGGTGCTGGGGATGGCCAGGGCTTCGGAGGCGCTGGGCGCGCCGTTCTTCGTCATGGAGTTCGTCGATGCGCCACACATGGGTGAGGTGCCCCGCACTGAGCAAGTGACGGCGAGCTACGTCGCGGCCGTCGCCTCGATCCATGCCGTGTCCTGGCAGGAAGCGGGGCTGGGCTTCCTCGACCCACCCGCGGCCGGCGTCGAGACATCGCAGCGCGACCTCGTCACGGTCAACGATCGGGCGCGTCGCTACGGCCACGACGGCGATCCGTTCATCGCCGAACTCGGCCTCTGGTTGGCAAATCATCAAGCGGAGACGCACGACCTGGTGCTCTGTCAGGGCGACATCAACGTCTTCAACTACCTCTTCCGCGACGAGCAGGTCGTGGCCGTAGTCGACTGGGAGCAGGCGCAGATCGGCGACCGCCAGAGCGACCTAGGCTTGCTCTGCGCCCTAACCTACTTCCTCGGGGCACAGGGGCACCCGGCGGATCTGCCAATCATGGCCGACTATCGGGCGCTGACCGGGGAAGCTCTACCGGCGCTGCCGTACTTCGTTCTCGTGGGGCTGCACAAGCTGGCGGTGATCCATCGCATCTGGTCGACCGAGGGGGACAGCCCGCCCTGGTACGGCTGGGGGGCCGTCGTTGAGGTAGCGGCGCGAATGCGGTCGATCGCGGAGTAGCGCGATTTGCGGCGGCCAGAGGTCGGGCCGCCGGACCGCCGGGGGCAGCTCAGCTGACCTCTTGCAGGACCTGCCGCTGCGCCTGGCGCCGGGCCGCGAAGACCTGCAATTGCCGCGTATCCAGCAGCCGAAGCTTCTTGACGATGTTCGCTTTGTGCTGCGCAACCGTCTTGGACTGATCACGAGTCCACTGGCGATCTCACGGGTGGCCTGGCCCTCACCGATGAGCTAAATCACTTCCCGTTCGCGACTACTGAGCGCAGCGAGTTCGTCGTCTTCATCCTCGGGTGTACGAGCAGCGACCCCGGCCAGGACCGGGCCAGCGAGGTCGGGCGAAACATAGATTTCCCCCGCTGCGACGCTGCGGACGGCGGATTCGAGTTCGCTCAGCTCCGCGGTCTTGGGAATCAAGCCGTTGGCCCCCGACCGCAAGACATCCAGCACAACATCGGGATGCGCGATGCCGGTCAGGATGAGGATGCGGGGTTCGGGGCCGTCTCGCCGAATACGACGGGTCGCTTCCATGCCATCCAGTAAGGGCATCAAAATGTCCATCAGGACCAAATCGGGCGGATAGGCGAGGACCGCTTCCACGGCGTCGCGCCCGTTGCTGGCCTGTCCCATGACGGTCACGTTCCCCATGCGTTCGAGAGCGAGCGCCATCACGCCGCGCAGCAACGCGTGATCGTCGACGAGGAGAACTCGAAGCGGCTTGGCAGTCATCGCAACTTCCTCAATACGGGGCCTGAGCTACTGACGCAGTTTATTTGGCGGCCGATCACCGTCGCATCACCCCGAGGCGCGAAAGATCACCGGTCGATCACGAACCCGCGACAACGCGTGCACTTCACTGCGGGGACTGTGGGCCGAGCTAGGAGGAGTCGCCCGCGAAGATGTAGCCCACGCGCGGGACCGTCAGGACGTACTCGGGATTCGAAGGGTCCGCCTCCAGCGTGCGGCGCAGCCGCCAAATCGCGCTTCGCAGCAGACTTATGTCGCCTACGTACGCTGGTCCCCAGACAACACGCAACAGATCGGCTGGCAACATCACCTGGCCGGAGTTCAGGGCGAGTTCGCTCAGCAAAGAGAATTCCGTCGGGCTGAGCGGAATCGGCGAGTCCCCCAGGAGGACACGTCGCATGGGGAACTAGATCACGAGGTCGCCGAAGTCCAGCGTCGGCGGGAGCTCCGACCGCGCATCCGCGCGACGCAGATTGGCGCCCACACGCGCGATCATTTCGCGCACTCCGAATGGCTTGACGATATAGTTATCCGCCCCCAGGTCCAAACCCCGAACGCGATCCTCTTCGCTATCGCGCCCGGTCAGCATGATCACCGGAGCGGCGCTGATCTCGCGGATGCGGCGCAGCACCTCAAACCCGTCCATTCCGGGCAGATTGATGTCCAACAGGATCAGATCGGGATCCGTTTCGCGGACCTGGTCGACGGCTTGCGGGCCGTCGGCGGCGTCTATCGCTTCCCACGCGCTCTGCTCCAGCGCGAGACAGAGGAAGCGGCGGATGCACGCTTCATCGTCGACGACAAGAATGCGAGGGCCTGGCTGGCGCGACAGTTCGTATCTCGTTGCGGCGCGACGCCCAACCCGGAACAGTCCCATCTCCAGTCAGTTGGAAGACCGCCCCTAGGTGCAAGTCGATCAGGTTGCGCGTTCGGAGACGGTCCGCGACGTGGCGGTCAGCTTTGCAGCAGGCGATCGACGAGCTGAGTGTCGTAGCGGCCCTCCACGAAGGCCGCCGTATCGACAATGCGCCGGAGGAAGGCAAGGTTGGTCCGCGTGCCACTGATCTGCACGGCGGCGAGCGCATCGCCCAGGCGGGTCAGTGCGGCCGGCCGGTCTTCAGCCCAGACGATCAGCTTGGCGATCATCGGGTCATAAAACTGGCTGACCTCGTCGCCGGCGATAAGACCGGAATCGACGCGGATCCCGTCGCCACTGGGGAATTCGAGTTGATCGATCACGCCCGGGGCCGGCAAGAGTGAATCCGGGTCCTCAGCGTAGAGGCGCACCTCGATGGCGTGGCCGCTCGGCTCCTGGGCGTCGGCGGGCAAATCCGGCGTCTCCCCCGCAGCGATCCGCAGCTGTAGCTCAACCAGGTCAAGGCCGGTCACCATCTCGGTCACGGGATGCTCCACCTGGAGGCGGGTGTTCATCTCAATGAAGTAGTACTCGCCGTCGGCGCCCAGCAGGCATTCCACGGTTCCCACGTTGCGATAGCCGAGCTTTTCGACGGCGGCTGCGGCCCGCTCGCTAATCTCAAGCCCGAGCGCGCCAGGCGCGGCGGGCGCGGGCGACTCCTCAATCACCTTTTGGTGCCGGCGCTGCACCGAACATTCGCGCGTGCCAAGATGGCGCGTCGAGCCGTCCGGCAAGCCCAGCACCTGCACCTCAACATGATGGGCGCCCAGCACTTGCTTCTCGAAGTACAGCTCCGACGACCCGAAGGAGCGCCGGGCAGTCGAGCGGGCCCGCTTTACGGCACGCGCCAGCTTGGCCGGATCATCGACAACGGACATGCCGATCCCACCACCTCCGTGACTCGCCTTGACGAACAGGGGGTAACCGATCCCGGCCGCGATCTCCTCGAGCGCGTCGTCGTCGAGATCGCCGGAGGTGCCCGGGATCACGGGAAAGCCGATCTTCTCCATCGCCTCGCGGGCGCGATTCTTGTGCCCCATCAGTGCGAGATGCTCGCTGGCCGGGCCAACAAAGACGATGCCGCGCTCGGCGCAGGCCGCCGCGAAGTCCGCGTTCTCCGACAGCAGGCCGTAGCCCGGATGCACGGCGTCGCAGCCCGACGCGGCAGCCACGTCGACGATGGCGGCGATGTTGAGATAGGAGTCCGCCACCGGCGATGGGCCAATGTTCGTCGCCGCGTCGGCCGAGCGCACATGGAGCGCGTCCGCATCGGCGTCGGAGAAAATGGCGTGCGTTTCAATGCCCATTCGGGCCGCAGTGCGGGCGATCCGCACAGCGATCTCGCCGCGATTCGCGATCAGCAGGCGCTGAAACATGGCGTGCTCCGGGACGGTTTGGGCGGCTATTCCAGCGTGAGGAGAATGTCGTCCTCTTGAACCGGCTGGCCCTCGGTCACGGATATCGCACCGATCGTGCCGGCTTGGGGTGCCTCGATCGGAATTTCCATCTTCATCGATTCGAGGATAAGCAACTCGTCTTCCGCCTCAACGGTATCCCCGGCAGCCACCAGCAGTTCCAGGATGGTTCCCGCCATCGGCGCCTTAACTTCCTCCATGATCGCCTCCCTGCGCTAACGCCCGCCCAGATCGCGAGCCCGAGCCAAACTCCCGAAATCTTCGAGGGGCGATCGACGGGTGTCAACCGCCGCTGAGTTGACGACATCGCGGTGGTAATCTGGTCGAGTCGGCCGGTCGCTTCCGCACGACCCCCGTGGTGCTGAGGAGTTGATTCAATCATGCGACGCGATCTGATGGACATCCTGGTCTGCCCCGTGACGAAGGAGCCGCTGGAGCTCGTCGTGGACGAGGAAGAGAACGGCGAGATCATCCGCGGCCACTTGTACTCGAAGTCGATCGACTTCAAATACCCGATCGAGGATGGGATCCCGAATCTGCTGCCACCCGAGATGCAGCAAGCGGACGCGTAGCGCCGTCTGGGCTAGGACCGGCCGGCGATCGTCGTGTCGAGTCTGGCCAGCAGATCGCCCATATCAATTCGCCGAATCAACCCCGCTGGACGACGATAGACGGCGAGCGCGACGATGCCATCGCGCAGCAGCGCGACGGCATCGCCTTCATCCCCCTCGATCGTGAAGGTGATATGGCGCGCCTCTTCGCCGATGCCGCGCACGACGCCGACCTGGCGCACGGATTGGAAGTCGCGCACATCGCCGAGCGAGTCGGCGAAAGCGGCGAAGAAGAGTTCGCCGTCTACATCCGCGTCAAGACGCAGCAGGTCGAGCGAAAGGATCTCGTTCGTGGTCGCGCTGTTGTAGGTCACTCGCGCGGCGGCTCCCACCAAACCAAGGCTGAGGATCGCCTCGCGGTCGGACCGGTCGACTTCGATGAAGCGCGCCGGGATTTCAAGGGGCTCGGCAGAGATCAGAGCCTTGAGAACGCGATCGCTGCTGAAGCTGACAACAAGGCCCACAGACTCGGGCGCGCTAGGAGCGCCCCCGTCGGTCGGCGTGGTGGTAGCGGACGCGGCCGGCTGAGGATCTGACGCGGGATCGTCGGGCCCGCCGCAGGCCGCGACCAGCACCGCGCCGAAAAGCGTCAGAAGAATTGCCGCACGCGGCGCGCGGGCTGCGCGGAGGGGAGACATCGAATTCGCTCGCTTACGTGACCACCCCCCCAGTGTAGGGACGGCCCCGAACTTGTCTCAATTGGTCAAGCGAATGTGCCCTGCACGACACGAAGGCGCGAACCGGCCGATCGTCGACAAAACGCGGGCAAGGAACGCGAGTCCCTCGTGTTAAGCTGCCTGTCGACGCACCCCTTTAATCCGGTCCCGCGAGGCCGGAAAGGACGCGAAGATGAACTTCCCCTACCCCGCCTCGTCCACCCAAGTGCCCCGGCGCAGTCGGACTGCGTCGTGAGCCCCGGCAACGGGCGCTTCGCGCACCATAGCGCTGCCACGGCGGAGACCGTGGTGATGGACGCAAAGGCCATCCGACGTGCTCTGCTGCGGATCGCGCACGAAGTCCTGGAACATCACTCGCGCGTGGAAGATCTGGTCTTGGTTGGCATGCGCACACGTGGCGTGCCCTTGGCCGAGCGCATCGCTGCTTCGATCGAAAAATTCGAGGGCAAGCGCCTGGAGATCGGCGCACTCGACATCGCTCTGCACCGCGACGACCTTTCGCTGCGAGAC
>CAUYZA010000071.1:0-11455 GCA_963577225.1 Dehalococcoidia bacterium
GCGAGGTGCGCGGCACTTCGATCGCGACACTCTGCCGCGCCGTCGCGAACGATGTCGACCAGGGCTGGGAAGCCGTGCGCAACGCGGAGGATCCGCGCCTGCACGTCTTCCTCTCCAGCTCCGACATTCACATGGCGCACCAGCTGAACAAGGACCGCGAGCAGGTCTTGGAGCAGGCGCGCGAGGCGGTCGCGCGGGCGAAGGGCTTCGTCGACAACGTTGAGTTCTCGCCGATGGACGCCACGCGCTCGGACGTCGGCTTCGTCTACCGCATGCTGACGGAGTGCATCGCGGCGGGCGCGACGACGATCAACATCCCGGACACCGTGGGCTACGCGATCCCGGAGGAATTCCAGGCCTTCATCGCAGGCATCCTGGAAAACGTGCCCGGCATGGACAAGGTGACGCTCTCTGTCCACTGCCACAACGACTTGGGCCTGAGCACCTCCAACAGCCTGGCCGCCGTCCGCGCCGGTGCGCGTCAGGTGGAGTGCACCATCAACGGGCTGGGCGAGCGGGCCGGCAACGCCTCGCTCGAAGAGGTCGTGATGTCGCTCAAGACGCGCGAGGACTTCATGGGCATCGGCTCCGACGTGCAGACGCAGTTCCTGGTCCCGGCCTCGCGCATGGTGCAGGACTTCGCCGGAATGCACGTGCAGCCGAACAAGGCGATCGTGGGGCTGAACGCGTTCCGCCATCAGTCCGGTATTCACCAGGACGGCGTCTTCAAGTTCCGTGAAACCTACGAAATCATGGACCCTGAAGAGGTTGGCTGGAGCGAGGGCTCGCAGTTCGTCCTGAGCAAGCTCTCAGGCCGGGCGGGCTTCCGTAGCCGCCTGACGGACCTGGGCTACGAACTGGACGACGAAGAGTTCGCGCGCGCCTTCCTGCGCTTCCAGGAGTTGGCCGACCACAAGACCATCGTCGACGACCGCGACCTGGAGGCCATCGTGGCCGACCGCCTGGGCCAGACCCAGGAGGCCTGGAAGCTGGAATCGCTCAACGTGACGACGGGCACCGGCAGCACGCCGACCGCCTCGATCAAGCTGGTCGGTCCGGACGGCGAGATCCACACGGGAGCCGAAATCGGTACCGGGCCTGTCGACGCGATCTACAAGACGATCCGCAGCATCACGGCGATGGAAGATACGCTGACCGAGTACTCGGTGCAGAGCATCACCGAGGGCCTGGATGCGCAGGGTGAGGTCACGATCCGGATCGAGGTCGACGACATGATCCACAGCGGGCGCGCCGCGGATCAAGACATCCTCGTCGCCAGCGCGCGCGCCTACATGAACGCGATCAATCGGGCGGTGACCGGCAAGGTGGGCGCTAAGCCCGCCAACGCGCAGCTCCCGGCTGAACGCCGCGAGTAGGGCTGCTGTGCATCGTCGCAGTGATTCTGTCTAGCGTGCATCTGCGCATAGAATGTCCGTCGCGCGCGCATCGCGACACGCCAACTCAGCGTGGGCCGTTCGGTGCCGCGCTGCATCCGCATGAAGGGGGACATCGTGGCTGAGCCGCGCACCTTGGCCCAGAAGATCTGGGACAACCACCTGGTTCGACGCGAGGCGGGACAGCCCGACTTGCTCTATATCGACCTGCACCTCGTCCACGAGGTGACGTCGCCGCAGGCCTTCGAAGGGCTGCGGGTGAGCGGCCGCTCGGTTCGCCGTCCCGAGCTGACGCTGGCGACGATGGACCACAACGTGCCAACGGACTCGCGGGAGGAACCCTACGCCGATCCGCTGTCGCAGCAGCAGGTCACGGCGATGCGCGACAACGCCGCCGAGTTCGCCGTGCCGCTCTACGACACGACCGATGTACGGCAGGGCATCGTCCACGTGATCGGACCGGAGCAGGGTGTCTCCCAGCCCGGCATGACGATCGTCTGCGGCGACAGCCACACCTCCACGCACGGAGCGATGGGGGCGCTGGCGTTCGGCATTGGCACGTCGGAAGTCGAGCATGTGCTGGCGACGCAGACGCTGCCGCAGAAGCCGCTCAAACAGATGTCAGTGGAGGTGAACGGCGAGCTCCCCGCCGGCTGCACGGCCAAGGATGTGATCCTGGGCATCATCCACACGATGGGCGTCGGCGGCGGCGTCGGCCACGTCGTCGAGTATCGCGGCGACACCATCCGCAACCTCTCGATGGAAGGCCGCATGACGGTCTGCAACATGACGATCGAAGGCGGTGCGCGGGCCGGACTTGTCGCGCCCGACCAGGTCACGTTTGACTACCTCAAGGGCCGCCCGGCGGCGCCGTCCGGCGACGACTGGGATGCGGCGCTGGCGGCCTGGGCGGAGTTGGTCAGCGACGACGGCGCGCAGTTCGACCAAGAGATCGTGCTCGCCGCCGCCCGCATGGCGCCCTATGTGACCTGGGGTACGACGCCGGCCCAGAGCATCGCCGTGACCGGCTCCGTGCCCAACCCAGACGACTTCGAAGACCCGGCGGCTCGCGAGTCGGCTACGCGCGCGCTGGAGTACCAAGGGCTTGAGCCCGGCACGCCGATCGAGCAGATCAAGCTGGACCGCGTCTTCATCGGCTCCTGCACCAATTCACGGATCGAGGATCTGCGCCTGGCGGCTTCGGTCGCCGAGGGGAAGCAGGTCGCCGACACCGTGCGGGCGATGGTCGTGCCCGGCTCCGGGCTGATCAAGCAGCAGGCGGAGGACGAGGGCCTGGACGCGATCTTCACGGCGGCGGGCTTCGAGTGGCGCGAGGCTGGCTGCTCCATGTGCTTGGGGATGAACCCGGACACGCTTGCGCCGCAGGAGCGCTGCGCTTCGACGTCGAATCGCAACTTCGAAGGCAGGCAGGGACCGGGCGGCCGCACCCACCTGGTCAGTCCCGCGATGGCCGCGGCCGCGGCCGTGGCGGGCCACTTCGTCGACGTGCGGGAGGTGATTTAGATGGACCCGGTCAAAACCGTGCGGGGCAATGCGATCCCGCTCGACCGCGCCAACGTTGATACGGACGCGATCATCCCGGCCAAGTACCTCAAGCGGATCGAGCGGACCGGATACGGTCCGTTCGCTTTCGAGGCCTGGCGCGACGACCCCAACTTCATCCTCAACAACGACGCCTACGGCGACGCGCAGATCCTGCTGGCGGGCGACAACTTCGGCTGTGGCTCGTCACGCGAGCACGCCGTTTGGGCGATCCAGCAGATGGGCGTCGGCGCGGTGATCAGCAGCTCATTCGCCGACATCTTCCGCAACAACTCGGCCAAGATGGGCCTGCTCACCGTGGTGCTGGACCGATCCGACGTCGAGCACCTCATGGCGCGGGCGGAGGAACTGCCGGCCTCGCAGATCACCGTCGATCTTGAGTCGCAGACCGTCTCGACGGGCGACGGCTGGTCGCGCTGGTTCGAGGTCGACCCGTTCGTCAAGCAGAACATGCTGCTGGGCCAAGACGACATCGGTCTCACGCTCAAGCAGGAGCCGGCGATCGCGGGCTTCGAGGACGAACGGCCGTCGTACTTGCCGGTCAACGCCGACTAAGAGATCGGACGGACGGAGAGACGAACCATGGCCGATGAAGGCAGCAGTACGACGGTCAAACCGTCGCTCGGAGACATGTTGCGCAACCTGCGCCGCGCGGGCAATCCGCTGACCGCGCTGCGCGGCATGGCAGGCAACACGCTGCTGAAGATCCAGCGGCGGGACGACTGCTGCGGGAATTACGGCGACCCCGGTTGTTGAGTGTCCAAGGAGCGTGCCATCCAGGAGGGATGGCTTGAACCCGGCGAGCAGGACCACGACGCCGATCACCATGATCACCACCAGAGCTAGACGACCGGCCCCGTTAGGGCGCTAGCCGAGAAACAGGAAGACATGACCGAGTTCAAGATCGGGCTGCTGCCGGGCGACGGGATCGGGACCGAGGTGATCCGCGAGTCGCAGAAGGTCCTGAGTGCGGTCGAGAAGAAGTTCGGGCACGGGTTCTCGTACAGCGAAGACATCGTCGGTGGGGCCTCGATCGACAAGTACAAGACGGCGCTGCGCGACAGCACGCTGGCGATGTGTCTCAAGCAGGATGCGGTGTTGTTCGGTGCCGTGGGCGGTCCCAAGTGGGACGATCCGCGCGCGGCGGTGCGGCCGGAGCAGGCGATCCTGGGCCTGCGCAAGGGGCTGGGGCTGTTCGCCAATATCCGCCCCGTCAGGATGTACCCGTTCCTGGCCAACAGCACCGCGCTCAAGCGCGAGGTGGTCAAGGACGTCGACATGGTGGTGCTGCGTGAGCTGACGGGTGGCATCTACTTCGGGCGGCCGCAGAAGCGCTGGAGCGACAGCCAGGGTCGCAAGGCGGTCGACACGCTGCGTTACAACGAGTCAGAGATGGAGCGCATCATCCGCCTCGGCTTCGACATTGCGCGGGGGCGGCGCAAGAAGCTGACCTCTGTCGACAAGGCGAACATCCTCGACACGTCCCGCCTCTGGCGCGAGATTGCCGTCGAGGTGGCGGCCGACTACCCCGACGTAGAACTGGAACACCTGCTTGTCGACGCCTGCGCGATGCACCTGATCCGGCGCCCCGCCGACTTCGACGTGATTGTGACCGAGAATTTGTTCGGCGACATCCTGACGGATGAAGCGTCGATGCTGGCCGGCTCGATGGGGATGCTGCCGAGTGCCTCGCTGGGTAAGCGTCGCGCGGACGGCACCGGCTTCGGTATGTACGAGCCGATCCATGGCACCGCTCCGGATATCGCCGGCAAGGGCATCGCCAGTCCGGTCGCAATGATCCTCAGTGCGGCGATGATGCTGCGGCTCTCACTGGGCTTGGAGGCCGAGGCCGCCGCGGTCGAAAACGCCGTCGGCAAAGTGCTGCGCGCGGGTCATCGCCCGCCCGACATCCCGGCCAAGGGCAGGCGTCCGGTCAAGACGGCACGCCTGGGCACGCTGATTGCACAAGCGGTGGTCTGAGCGGTCGCTCTGTTCGTTGCGGCGCATCCCTTAGCGAGGGCTTTACTGACCGCCCTTGCTGGCGGGAGAGCGTCGCGCCTAGAGTGGCCAAACAGGTCAGGAACGTCGCTATGTCAGAATCCGTCGCCCCCCACCCTAAGAGGTGTCTTTCCGCCGCGCTTCATCACGCGGCGGAGGCGATTGGCTAGGCCGTTTCCCGCGCCCGAGCTCGACGAGACCGCGTCGACGTCCGGCCCCTCGCTCCTCCCCGTGCGTGTTCACATTCGCCGCTCCCGTTTTGGGTGGCGGCTGGATTCGGCCCCTTGCCATGACGGATGCCATGACTGACCCTCGCGCTTCCGGCGCCCCGCAGGTTTTGATCTACGACACGCTTTTGCGCGACGGCTCCCAGATGGAAGGGATCGCTTTCTCGCTCGACGACAAGGTCGCGATCGCGCACCGCCTCGACGCACTCGGCGTCCACTACGTCGAGGGTGGCTTCCCCGGCAGCAACGAGAAGGACAAAGCGTTCTTCGATCGCATGCGCGAGCGGCCGCTGCAGTCGGCCCAACTGGTCGCCTTTGGCGGAACGCGTAAGCCGGGCGCGGACGTCTCGCAGGACTTCAATATTGAGGCGCTGATCGACGCTCAGACTCCGGTCGTCACACTGGTCGGCAAGGCCTCGACCTACCAGGTGCGGGTGGCTCTTGAGACGTCGAACGAAGAGAACTTGGCCATGGTTCGCGAATCGGTCGAGTTCATGGTGGAGCGCGGCAAGGAGACGCACTTCGACGCGGAGCACTTTTTCGACGGTTATAGCGAGGATCCGGGTTACGCCCTGCAGGCGCTGCGGACCGCGCATCGCGCGGGGGCGGCGTTTCTTGTCTTGTGCGACACGAACGGCGGATCGACGCCGGAGGACGTGACGGCCGCGATCGAAGTCGTCCGACGGGAGTTGCCGGAGGCGAAGATCGGTATCCATTGTCATAACGATTGCGACCTGGCGGTGGCTAACAGCCTGGCTGCAGTCCGAGCCGGCGCGACGCAGGTCCAAGGCTGTCTCAATGGGTACGGCGAGCGCTGCGGTAACGCCAATCTCTCGAGCTTGATCCCCAACCTGCAGCTCAAGCAGGGCATCCCCGTGGTCAGTCCGAGCCAGCTAGAGGAGATCACGAACGCCAGCCTCTACGTCGCGGAGTTGGCCAACATGCCGCTCAACAACCAAGCGGCCTATGTGGGCCAGAGCGCGTTCGCGCACAAGGCGGGCTACCACGTCGCGGCGATCGTGAAGGACGCCGACACCTACCAGCACATCCAGCCGGAGCTGGTGGGCAACGGGCGTCGCGTGCTGGTCAGCGAGCTCTCCGGACAGCGCAACATCGCTTACAAGCTCGAAGAGCGCGGGCTCGACTTCCGGCTTTCGAAGGAGGAGACGCGCACTCTGCTGGAGCGGGTCAAGACGATGGAGAGCCGCGGCTTCCAGTACGAAGGCGCGGAGGCCTCGTTCGAACTGCTAGCGCACCGGATTAAGCTGGACTACGTTCCCCCCTTCACGCTGGAGGACTTCCTGATCGTGGAGCGACGGGACGCCAGCGCAAGCCAGCAGACGATGCTGGCCGAGGCGATGACCAAGGTCAGCGTTGACGGGAAGGTCTACCAAACCGCCGCGGAGGGGAACGGGCCGGTCCACGCGCTCGATCAGTCCGTGCGCAAGGGCTTGCGTGAGGCTTATCCCACCGTCGACCGCATGCGGCTGGTCGATTACAAGGTGCGCATCCTGGACACGGGGGCCGGCACCGAGGCCAGCGTGCGGGTGTTGATCGAATCGACCGACGGCGAGCGAATCTGGAACACGGTGGGTAGTTCGACGGACGTGATCGAGGCGTCCTGGCTCGCTCTGACCGACGCGCTCGAGTACTACCTGCTCAAGCAGCCGGAGTGGTCTGCGGACGCGTAGCGCCCGCAGCCTAGGCCCGCGATGCCGCACCCGGATTGGCGTCGCTGACGAGCCAGACGACACGCGCGACGCCGTCCGAGGCGATCACGATCACGGAATCGCCTGGCCTGAACGCGTCCGCGTCCGGCAAAAGGCGAGTTTGGTCATCGATCTCGAACTGCTGCGCACTGCGCGCCGCCTCGATGCGAATCGTGGTGGCGTCGATTGAGGCGAGCTGACCGACGACAACCTGGATGTTGAGCTCGGCGTCGAAGCCGGGAAGCAGGCCTTCGAGTCGCGGAGCGAACCGCTCACGTAGATCGTCTAGGGGCCGGTCGAACTGGCGCTCGGCAGGGGCCGCGTCGAAGACGCTGAGCGCGCGCGGTTCGATCTGCATGCTTCGAGGCTCGCCGTCGCGTTCGTATCTCAGTTCGGCGCTGGAACCGGGCTCGATCGTGGAGACCGCTTCGGCGGCATCCGCGGCCGACTCCAGATCAGTCCCGTCCAGAGCCAGCAGGCGGTCACCAACCTCCAGGCCGGCCTCATCGGCGGGCGATCCCGGCACGACGCCGCTGACGACTAACCCGTCGTCGTCCAAGGTCAGGACAAGGGCCGCGATCCCCAGCCCCAGCGCGGCGAGCGCTACCAGCGAGGTGCCGCTGAGCCAGGCGATCATGCTGCGCTTCATTGTTCTTTGTCCTCCAGCCCGTCAAGATGACCTGGACGATCGCGACTGAACGATCGGAAGTCGTGTTCGTCTCGATCGTGTCCGGCGAATGGAAACTGCCGGTCACAGCCTTGTAAGAGGCTTGTAAGCGCTTCGGCTCGTTGCTGACGGGCGAGGCGGGGCTCCAGGGGTACGAACGTATCGGAACCGGCCATCGGACCGGGTCGTCAGGTTAGTAAGGGGTGGCTGCGTGGCTGAAATTGAACAGGTCATTGTTTTCCCGCCGTGTCAGCGTTGCGACGAAGGGACGTTGGTCCCGCTCTCCGATTTCGGGGGGCAGGGTGCGGCAATTCACTACAAGGCGTGGGTCTGCACGACGCCGGGGTGCGGCTACAACCTCAAGATTCGCAATGGCGACGTCTACATCGACGAGCCGATCATCGACGGGACGAATCGGGGCCGCTAAGACGGCGCCCCGCCCGGACGGAGTCGCGTCGTGAGGGCGGGGCGGCCTCTGCGTCCGGCCCTGTCTGGCTGGCGGCTGGGTTTGGCATCGTTGCTGGTGTTGCTCGCGCCGATCATCGTCGTCACGCTTTTGCTGACCGAGTTCGACGTCCTCCAGCAAAACTCGGACGACGCCTTCGCGGCTGAGGCCGATGACGGCACGCAGTCGACGCTCGTGCTGGACCAGTCGCAGACCGCCCTCGCTGAGGATGTCGCGCTACAGACGGAAGCGGAGTCTGCAGCGACGGAGCCGCCGGCCGAGGACGATTCGGGCGCCGCGGACGACGGTGAGGCCGAGCAGACCTACATCGTGGTGCCTGGGGACACCCTGGCGTCGATCGCGCGGCGGTTTGGGTCCGACGTGTTCGCCATGGCGGCCTTCAACAAGCTTGAGGATATTAACCGGCTCGACGTGGGGGATGAGCTGCGGATTCCGTCCCCGGGCTACGAGGCGCCGTCAGCCGAGCTGGCGGCCGATGGCGCTGACGCCACGGAGACAGAAGCAACGCAGTAGGTCGAGGCTTCGCCCGCGTGGCTTTGTGCGTCGCGCACTTGTTCTGCTGGCGTGGGGTTCATACTCTCTACGAGGTTCCGCGTCGGGGAGTGGCGCAGTCTGGCAGCGCGCTTCGTTCGGGACGAAGAGGCCGGAGGTTCAAATCCTCTCTCCCCGACCAACCTTTCCTTACTCCGCTGGTCGTGAAACAGATATCCGGCTGTCCGGTGCGGCAGAGTGATGCGCGCAGCGCGGCTCATGCGCCGGCCGCGGATTGAGGCTGGCGCACGTCTGTGCCCTGCGGGTAGCAGAGGGTCGGCCCGTCGGGAAAGTCTTCGCGGTCCAGTAGACCCTGGTACACGAATGCATCCTCTTCTTGCGCGGTCTCCCAGGCTTCGTGGAAGCTGTCGCCGGCGCGAATGTCGTCGAACCGCAGTAGCAAACTGGTCCGATCGGCGATCTTGAGATGGTCAACCCAGCACGTGTGCTCGCGGGAGAACGTCTTCGACTCGAAGAGGTATGTGAGCTGCAGGTGGTTGTTCGCTTCGCGGGGGTTCAACGGGCTGCGGGCGATCTCCTGGCCGCGGCTGACGCGGCTGCCCTCGGCTAGTCCATCGATGAGATCCACGTGTTCGTAGAGAAACGCCCAGCCCTCGCCCTCGGGCCAGACGCCGTCGAGGAGCAGTGTCACGACCGAGCCTGGCCGATGATCGACGCTCGGCGGCACCGTGAGAACGACTCCGTCCATCACCGCGTAGATGGGGCGGCCCTCCCGCAGTGGGATGTCGATGCCGGAGTGGCCGAACTCCGGGCGATCGAGCGACCAGCGGATGAGACCGAAGGGGCTGAAGAAGCCGATCTCGAACAGATCGGGGATCGTGAAGGGGAGCGCCAGGTTCTGGGGGGCGCGCAGGTCGGCGTCCGCTCGGCGTGGGGTTGCCGGGGAACCGGACGCGGTGTCCGCATCGGGCGTCGCGGCGGGTGAGATCGGTGCCGGTTCCGGCTGTTCCAGCGGTTCCGCGACGGAAGTGGTGGGTTCGTCGCGTTCCGGACTGGTCGACGCAGCTTCGGGCTCGCTTGCCGGAGCTCCGGCTGGAGGCGGCTGCGGACTGGAGGTCGGGACAGCAGCCCCTGAACAGGATGCGAGCAGCACTCCCGTCAGAACGAGGACCAAAACCAGCGGCGGCAGGGGGATTCGTCGCATGCCGTGTCCTGTCGGGGTCGTAGGTGTGCCCCGTCGCCGATCGTCAGTCTCTGATACCCGGCTGTTTGCCTTCTTGGCAAGCGGTTGGCGGGCGACGCACCCGGCTCGCCGTCGACGGCATCGCGGCCCGGCCATCGCCTATGCTCGCCCGCGATGGAGGTTGCGATGACACCCGAACAGGCCGAGTTTCTCCGCAGCCACAAGCTCGCGGTCCTGGCGACCGGACGTCGTGACGGCTCGCCGCAGGTATCGACGATGGCCTACGCGTTCTACGGCGACCAAGTGGTGATGTCGGTCACGACGGATCGCGCCAAGTGGCCCAATGTGGGGCGGCAGCCGCGCGTTGGGATGGTGGTGAACGAGGGGCGTCAGCAGCTGGTGCTATACGGGACGGCCGAGCGAGTGGCCGATGACCCGGAGCGTCTGCAGCTGACGAAGCAGGTACGCGAGGCGCTTGGGCGTCTAGCGGACGAGGACGACGCGACGATTGCGGCGCAACTGGACCGCGATAAGCGCGTAATCCTGCGGATCACGCCCGACACGGTATTCATGAACGAGTGACCCCACGGGGAGGAGCGGGCCGATGGCGGATCTCCCAACGACCCAACTTGGCCGGACCGGACTGGAAGTAACGCGGCTCGCCTACGGGGCGATGGAGCTCCGTGGCGAGCCACGCGGGCGTGCGGTCAGCGATGAGCAGGCCGCGACGATGCTGAACGCGGTGCTCGACGCCGGTATCAACTTGATTGATACCTCGCCCGATTACGGGTCCAGCGAAGAGCACATCGGGGCAGCGATCGCGGATCGGCGGGACGAGTACTTCCTGGCCAGCAAGTGCGGCTGCGCCGTCGGACAGCCGCCGGCACCGGCCGGTGAACGGTCGCCGCACATCTTTACGGCGGAGAACGTGCGCGCCGGTGTGGAGCAGAGCCTCCGTCGGATGCGGACGGACTACCTCGACTTGGTGCAGTTCCACGCCAGCCCCACGCCGGCGGTTCTGGAGGAGGGCGGGCTGGACGCACTGCGCGAGCTTCAGCGTGAGGGCAAGGTGCGGTTCCTTGGCATGTCGGGCACCCTGCCGAACTTGCCCGAGCAGATCGCGATGGACGCGTTCGACGCGTTTCAGATTCCCTATTCGGCGTTGGAGCCGGAGCACGATGCGTCGATTCGGGCGGCCGCGGAGGCCGGGGCCGGCACGATCATTCGCGGTGGCGTCGCGCGGGGCGCTCCGGCGCCGGACCAGGATCCGGCCGTCATGGCCGGTGCACGAGAGGAGATCAATCTGCAGCGACGTTCCCTGTGGGAGATCGCTGAGCTGGATGCGCTGTTGGATGGAAGCTCCCGGATGGATTTCCTGCTGCGCTACACGCTGTCCCACCCCGGCATGCACACCACCATCGTGGGCACGATGAACCCCGCCCACCTCGCGTCGAACGTGGCTGCGGCCGCCGCTGGACCGCTTCAGCCCGACCTCTACGCTGAGGCTTCGCGTCGGCTACAGGAGGCGGCGACGTAAGGCCTTGGCGTTGCCTCTCTATTTCACCCAGTGATGAAACGAATCCGGATCGGCATTGCGGCTCGGGTGATACCGTGACCGAACGGGATGCGGTTTCGGAGGCGCTGTGCTGAGGCCGGCAGCAGACCGTTCCGTATTCGTGTGGGTGCTTCTCGTGACCGTGGTCGTCCTCGCGCTGAGCGGACCGCCGAGCGGCGGCGCGACGAGCGCTTTGACGGT
>CAUYZA010000072.1:0-11426 GCA_963577225.1 Dehalococcoidia bacterium
TTCGCTGGCAAGGTCGAGAAGCAGCTCGCGAGCGACACGCAGGCCTTCGTTGATCCGGAAGCTGCCATCCAGGTTCGGGTCGTTGATCAGTCCCTTCCAGCCGACCGTCGTGCGCGGCTTCTCGAAATAGACCCGCATGACGACGAAGATCTCGTCCGCCACCTGGTCCGCCAGCCGCTTCAAGCGGGCCGCGTATTCGAGCGCGGCACCTTCGTCGTGGATGGAGCATGGACCGGCTATGACAAGCATGCGCGAGTCTTCGCCGCGCAGGATGTCGCTGATCGTGGCGCGCGCGTCGATCACGAGCTCCTCGATCGCGGACGTGATCGGGAACTCGGCGATCAGTTCGTCGGGCGGGATCAGCGGCACGCTGCGAACAACGCGAAGGTCAGAGGTCTGAGGAGTCATGCGGGACATAATCGCCCCCACCGCGCTGGAGTGCAATCACCCTTTTGTGATCTCCGTAGTGATCTAGAGGCCGCCGGCGGAAAGCCTGCGCTCGCCTATCTGGAGCGGCGCCTATGCTGCCGGGCAGATTGGGGCGATTCGTGGCAAAACCGTTGCTGGCTCTCACGCTCGGCGACCCGTGCGGCGTCGGTGCGGAGGTCGTCGTCAAGGCGCTGGCTGATCCAGCCATCGCCGAGCTGGCGCGCGTCGCGATCGTCGGATCGATCACGACGCTGCGCGCGGCGGCGGCGGTCGCCGGGCAAGCGGATCTCGAACTGCGCCTGATCGATTCCGTCGAAGAGGCGGGCGATCGCGGCATGCTCTCCGTGCTGCGGACCGACGAGGTGGAGTCCAGCTTCCCCGTCGGCGAACAATCGCTGGAGGCGGGCGCGGCCTCGCACAGCTGGGTTGAGGTCGCGACGGAGCTGGCGCTGGCCGAGCGCGTCGATGCGATCGTGACGGCGCCCGTCAACAAAGGTTCCTGGCGCATGGCAGGCAGCCCAGACATCGGCCACCAGGAGATCTTCCGGCGCCTGAGTGGAGCCGAGACGGTCGCCACGATGCTCGTCAGTGGCGTCTTGCGCTGCGTGCACCTCTCCACCCACCTCTCGCTGGCGGATGCGGCCGCGGCCGTGACTCACACACGCGTGTTGCGGTACCTCGAGCTGACCGATGCGGCCTTCCGTAGCTGGGGCGTCGAGAGCCCGCGGATCGCAGTCGCGGCATTGAATCCGCACGGCAGTGATGGTGGCCTGATCGGCGACACCGAGGCGCGCGAGATCGCCCCGGCCGTGGCCGCGGCCGGGGCGGCCGGAATCGACGCGCAAGGACCGGTGCCGGCGGACTCCGTCTTCAACCAGGCCATCGCCGGTCAGTTTGACGTCGTCCTCGTGATGTACCACGACCAAGGACACATCGCGATCAAGGTGCACGGCTTTGAGGAGAGCGTCAGCGTCAATCTCGGCCTGCCCTTCGTACGGACATCCGTGGACCACGGAACGGCGTACGACATCGCCGGCCAGGGCGTGGCGGACGCTACCAGTATGGCGGAAGCGATCAAACTGGCTGTGCGCCTTGCTGAGCGACGTGGGCTCTCCTGATCCGCTCCGATCCTCGATGCGCGGTCCGAATCCACACGCGCGGCGTAGTTCTGGTATGACGCGGTCTCGCCACGCGAGGTATATGGTCGGCCTGACGCTAGTCGTCGCGATCCTGGGCGCAGCCTGTTCGGGTGGCGGCGGCGACTCGGAGAGCGCGGAGCCGGACGCCTTCGATCCGGACACGGCGAGCCTGACGCGGCTGATCTTCTGGGACGAGTTCAGCTTTGGGCTGGCGCTCGAACGAGCACCGGGCATCGAGACGCTCTTCCAGGAACTCCTGGCCAGCGATTCCCCAGCGGCGATGCCCTACCTGACGGACCTGGCGATCCTGCCCAACACCTACACGGACGAAGCCCTGGAGGCCTTGCAAACCAGGTTCGACTCACCCTTCGCGCGCAACGTCTATGAGGTCGCTGGGCTATTCCAGGCCCGTGATCTCGTCGACGACAGCGACAGCTATCTCGTCTTCAAGCAAAAGCTCTACGCCTTGGTGCAGCCCGCCTACCGTGATTTTCTCGATCCGCAGCAGCGGCGCACCATCTCGGCGCAGGAGGTTGCCTTGGGCAGCGTGGCCGTCGATGGGATTCCGCCGCTGGAGTCCCCTCACTTCGTCACGGCGGACGTGGCCCAGGACTGGATGAACCCGCGCGACGACGTGATCGGCGTCGTCGTCAACGGCGACGCGCGCGCTTATCCGATCCGAAACATCGTACCGAGCGGCTGCTGAAGCCGCACAACGCCGTCGGCATCACAGCGCTGGTGGGCGAGGTCCATGAGCTGTTGCTCGAGAGCATCGACCTGGAACGGCTCCACCGCAGCGACGCCGACGATGCGGAAGCATCCGTGCGCGTCGCACTGGCCGAACTGCTGGCGACCGAATCCGTCGACGTCCCGCCCGAGAATCGCGACCTTGTGATCGAGATGGTGCGCGACGAGGTACTCGGCCTCGGGCCCATCGACCCGCTGATCAAGGACAGCACGGTCCAGGAAATCATGATCAACGCGCCCGACACGGTCTACGTGGAGCGCGACGGCGTCCTCTATCGTTCGGACATCCGCTTCCGCGACGACGCCCACGTGCGCCGCGTGGCGGAGCGTATCCTGGCCCCGATCGGGCGTCGAATCGATGAGGGTTCGCCGATGGTGGATGCCCGGCTGCCGGACGGCTCCCGCGTCAACATCACCGTGCCACCGGCCACACCCCGCAACGCAACGATCACCATCCGCAAGTTCCGTCAGGACCGTCTCTCGCTGGAGGACCTGATGTCCGCCGGCACGATGGATGAGCGCATGGCGGAATTCATCGGGGCCTGCACCGCCAACCGCCTCAATATCCTGATCTCCGGCGGGACCGGCACCGGCAAGACCACATTGCTCAACGCGGTCTCCTCGTTCATTCCGCGCTCAGAGCGGATCATCACGATTGAGGACCCTCTGGAGCTGACGCTGCAGCAGCCGCACGTGCTGTCGATGGAGGCTCGCCCCCCCGACCTCACCGGCCGGCACGCGATCCTCCGGCGCGACCTGCTCCGCAACAGTCTGCGTATGCGCCCCGACCGCATCATCGTCGGCGAGGTTCGCGGCCCCGAAGCCTTCGAAAGGCTGCAGGCGATGAACACCGGCCATGACGGCTCCATGAGCACCGTCCACGCCAACACCGGCCGCGACGCGCTGTCCCGGATTGAGAACATGGTGCTGATGGCCGGGTTCGAGCTGCCGGTCACGGCGATCCGGGAGCACGTCGCCTCCGCCCTGCACATGTTCATCCAGATGGAGCGCGGCGCCGACGGCGTGCGCCGCATCATCGCCATCACCGAAGTCACCGGCATGGAGGGTAACGCCATCACCATGCAGGACATTTACCGCTGGGAGCTGGAAGGACGTGATGAGGACGGCCGCCTGCGCGGACGCTTCACGCCCACCGGGATCCGACCGACCTTCTCCGAATACCTCGCCATTCGCGGGCGCGAACTGCCGGCCGAGATGTTCCTGGAAGGGGCACTCGCATGATTGGAGCCGTCATCGCCGCAGTCTCGGGCTCGCTGGCCGTGATGGCACTCGTCAGTGCGGTCTCAGGACACTTCAGCTGGACGCGCCGGCGCGCACTTGAACGAGCCATCCAGTTCGGCGCTGTACCGCGCCATCCGGAAGCCCCTCCTCTGCCCGAGCGCGGCAGCCTGATGCGCAAGGACGGCGTCGCCCGCAACGCGCAGCTCAGCGCCTTCTTCCGACGCTGGGATTGGTCCGTGCAGCGGGCGGAGGTGTTGGAACGCGCAGCGCTGCCGCTCAAGGTCAGCGAGTACCTGTTGATCGTCAGCATCATCGTGGTCGCGGGCGCCGTATTGGCCTTCTGGCTGACGGGCTTCTGGCCCGCGGCGATCGTCGTCGCGGTGGTCGCACTGGCGGGGCCCGTGTGGTACGTCCACCGTCGCGCCAGTCAGCGGATCGACAAGTTCAACGAACAATTGCCCGGCGCCTTGCAGATGATGGCCGTCTCGTTGCAGTCCGGATTCAGCATGTCGGACGCGATCCGCACGATCGCGTCCGACATGGATCCGCCCCTGCCGGACGAGTTCGATCGCATCTTGGACGAAACCCGTGCGGGCAGCTCCTTCGAGGAGAGCCTGCTGCGTCTGAACGAGCGCATCAACAGCCCCGATTTGAAGATCGCGATTCAGGCGCTGACCGTGCACGCGCGGATCGGCGGCAACCTAGGCGAAATTCTGGAGCAGGTCGCAGAGACGATGCGAGAGCGCGAGAAGCTGCGGCGCGACGTGCGCTCGCTCACTGCGCAGGAGCGCACGAGCGCCTACATCATCGCCTTGCTGCCGATCTGGGTGATCGGGTTCATGTTGCTGCTCTCAAAGGAAACAATCGAGCCGCTCTGGACGACATCAGCCGGCCAATGGGTGGCGGTTGGCGCGGTCGCCTTTGAGATCGCCGGCCACCTGCTCACCCGCCGCGTGACGAAGGTGGAGGTCTAGCCATAGCCCTGGAGCTAATTCCCGCGATCCTTGGCACCGCCGCCATCTTCATTGCTGCCTACGCCTTGGCCACGCCGGCCAGCCGAGCCCGGGTGCAAGCCCGACTCGACCGGTTTGGCCACAGCCAGAGCTTGAGCGAGCGGGAAGAGGAGCTGACACGGCCGTTCTTCGAGCGCGTCGCTCTGCCGGGTATCGCCCGGGCCGGATCGACCACGCGCCGGCTACTGCCCAGCACGATTGCGACGGACCTCGAGACCCGGCTCACCCATGCCAGCGAACCGCTCAGTCTGCACGCCTTCACCTTGATCCAGATGGCCTCGATCGGCCTGGGCATCGTGATCATCACAACTGGCATCGTGCTGGACCCCCACAAGCTGATCTTGACGGGCGTACTGGCTGGCGCCGTCGGGGTGGCCGCCATGCCGCTGGTTTGGCTCGGCCAGGCCGCCGCCAGTCGACGCAACCGCATCCATCGCGAGTTGCCCGATGCGGCCGATCTGATCGTCACCATGGTCGAGGCCGGGATGAGCATCGATGCCGCCCTGGCCCGCGTCGCCGAGGAGATGGACGGCCCGCTGGCCGACGAGCTGCGATTCACGATGCGTGAGACGACTTTGGGTCGATCGCGCAAGGATGCGCTGCTTGGCCTCGTCGATCACACCGATGTGCCGGATCTCCGCGCCTTCGTTCAAGCGATCGGGCACGCACAAGCCACCGGCGTGCCGCTGGGCCAAGTGTTGCGCACGGCAGTCGACGGAGATCCGGCTCAAGAAGCGGCAACGGGCGGAAGAAGCGGCGCAGAAGGCGCCCGTCAAGGTCCTTGTCGTGATGATCTTCTTCATCATGCCGGCCCTGATGATGACCTTGCTGGTCCCGGCCATCCTGCGCGCGTCGAAGCTGATCTAGGCACCGGCTCGCGCCGCAGGAGATGGCGATCGGCCTCGCCGATCGTGTGACTCGCGATCCGAGGTTCGCGGCCTGAGAGACAGAAGCGCAGTGATACTGGGGAACCTGGCCTAGCGCTTGGGGAGCTGGACGATGCCTGCGGGCTGCTGCTCGTCGCGATCCGGCTCGCGATCGTACCAGCGCCGTTGGTCGTTGTAGGCGGACTGACGGCGGAAGCGCCATCCCTCCGCGGTTCGTTCGAACTCCCACTCGACAACACCGGTGATGATCGGAACCGGATCATCGCTCTCCGCGCTCTGTTGCGTAATCAGATAAATCCCGCGTGCTCTCGCCCACGTCCCGTCGAATTCGTCAATCCGCACGCTTGAGTACTCGGTCCGGGTCAGCCGCCCAACGGATGCCGCCGCGAAGTAGGCCCGCATCTTCTCAACAATCGCAGCGCGATTCGATCGCGGATACACGCCCCCGTCATCCCCGGGTAGTAGATCTCCATCGTGCCATCCGGCAGGAACAGATCGCCGTACCCTTCCGCGTCCTGCTCATCGAACGCGTAAGCACGATCGGCGATCAACTGTTGGATGGCATGGCGGTCTATTAGGTCCTGCACGGAACACCCATCAGCTTTGGCGGAATCAAGTCCCCGAGGGAGGGGACGACAGTGCGTCCGACCCGAGACGGTCCGATCGTAGAACTCGTTTCATGATTTTTCTAGTGATCGAAACGTGAGGCTGTCGCGCTGCGGGGAGCCCGGGGGCCGTGCCCGACCACCCGAGATCTGCGGCACGATGGTGATCTCCGCGTCCGGGGGCACCGGCTCGGAAAGACCGGTGCTCACCACATTGTCATTGATCGCCACGGAGACGCCCGGCGCGATGCGATCCTCTTGCATGACCCGGTCACGCAGCTCGGGGAACCGTCGACCAACATCGCGGAAGACCTGCCTCAAGGTCTGACCCTCAGCCTCGACCCGCGATGTCCCGCCGGCGAGCTGTCGCATCTGTTGGGGCACGATCAGGACGACCATGGATGATCGAACCAGGTTTGTTGATCGACGAAGCCGGTGGCCCAACAGAAACGCCAGCCCAGCTCTGCCCGCTCGAACTCCCATTCAGCTACACCCGTGAACAGTGAGACCGCCTGCTCGTCCGAGGATCGGCCCGTGAGAAAATAGCTCGAGCGTCCCTCCGCCCGGGTTCCTTCCGACTGCTGCAGGCGCATACTTAAAAAGTGCGTGCGCGTCAGGAGCCCGGAAGGAACTGTCTCAAAGTAGTACCGCCAGCCCTCGACGATCTCGGTACTTGTCGCAAAATGGACGTGCGCGCCAGTCTCTCCCGGGTAGTGAATCTCCATGACGCCATCGGGCACGAAGAGCGCGCCGAGCCCTTCGACATCCTGCTCATCGAACACATATGCGCGATCTGCGATGAGCTGCCGAATCGCCAGTTGATCTTGGGCATCGAGCACAGCGCAGTTACCTCGTCAGACCAAATCGACTCTGTCCCTGGATGAGCCGGCAGCGAACTGGCGCAGCCGTGGCAGCGTTATCGGGGTGGCCCATGCGCGATCGAGCCAGCGTCGCTGATCTTGGTAGCCGGAAGCGCGCGAAAAGCGCCAACCAGCGCTCGTGCGCTCTAATTCCCACTCAGCAACTCCGCTGATTAGCGGAACCGGCTCTTCTCGCTGCGGCGTCTGTGCTGTGATCAGATAGATCCCGCGCGCTTTCGCCCAGTTCTGGTTGATCGCTTCGATCCGCACGCTCGAGAAGTGGGTCCGAGTGAGGAGGCTGAAAGGCGCCGCTTCGAAGTAGCTCCGCAGCCCCTCCACGATCGCCGCCCTCCGTCTCGAAGCGAACGGCCGGAGTCACCTCGCCCGGGTAAAAGAGCTCCACGCAGCCATCGGGCACGAAGAGTACGCCAAACCCCTCGGCGTCCTGCTCGTCATAGGTGTATGCGCGATCAGCGATGAGCTGGTGAATCTCGAGTTGATCGTAGAGAGCCTGCAGGGTGGATCCACCCGGCACGGCAACGGCGGCGGTCAACGGTTGCTCGCGTACGTCTTGCAAGGTGCACTCATCCACGTCGCGGATCAGCGATCGACTCCGCCATACGATACCTCGCCGGACTGCGCGTCGGTCAAGCAAAAAGAGCGCCGTGAGGCGCGAATCGAGGGCGACAAGAAAGTTCCGTCAAGCCGGATCGTTTCTCCCACAAGTCTCCGGAGCCCAAACGCGAATGAGGCGCCGACTTCGGCGCCTCATTCCACGTGCCAAGATTCGACTGTTGGACGGCCGCTAGTCCTCCAGCGACTGTTCCACGATGGCCCGTGGGCTCATCGGCAACTTGGACATGCGCAGCCCGGTGGCTTGATAGATCGCTTCGCGCAGAGCCGGCGCAGGCGGAATAATCGGCACTTCGCCCACCCCGCGCACTCCGTACGGGTGTCCCGGATTGGGCACCTCGACGAGATGCGTATCTAGCATCGGCAAATCGAGCGCGGTCGGCATGCGGTAATCCAGCAAGCTGGCGTTGCGCAGCGTGCCCTTGTCGTCGTAGAAGTACTCCTCGTTGAGGGCCATCCCAACGCCCTGAGCGACGCCGCCCTGCATTTGACCCTCCACATAAGCCGGGTGAATCGCTGTGCCCACATCTTGGACGGCCGTGTAGCGCAGCACGTCGACCTTGCCGGTCTCCGGATCCACTTCGACGTCGACAATGTGCGTCGCGAAGGCGGGGCCGGACGATGTCTTGTTGACATCCGCCCGTCCCACGATCATGCCGCCGCTACCCGGCAGCTTCTCGGCCATCTCCTTGAAGCTGAGGGCTCGTTCGTTGCCGTCGTCGTCCTTGGGTCCCACGATCGTGCCGTCGTCGCGGTACTCGACCTGGTCGGCGTCAACTTCCCACATCGACGCGGCCCGGGCGGCCATCTGCTTGCGGATGTCCAGTGCCGCCTCGTAGGCGGCCCAGCCGCCGGCAAAGGTGGTGCGGGAGCCGCCGGTCACCTGCGTGTAGCCGACCGAGTCGGTGTCGACGACGTGGGGCTTGACCTCTTCCGCGGTGATCCCCAGCGTCTCCGCCAGCTGCATGGCCAGCGAAGCGCGGGTGCCGCCGATATCGGTCGAACCGAGCACTAGTGAGACGGTGCCATCGGCGTTGACCTGCGCGTAGGCGCTGGACTCGAAACCGATGTTGAACCAGAAGCCGTGGGCGACGCCGCGGCCACGGTTCTCGCCCTCCAACTCGGAGTTCCAGTGGGGGGAGTCCTTGGCCGCCTGCATCGTGTCGACGTTGCCGATCACGCCGAACTTGGCGCCGTCGGCGCGCTGGGTGCCTTCCACGGCCGCGTTCTTCAGGCGCATCTCGAGCGGGTCAATCTCCAACTGCTCGGCCAGCTCATTGAGCACGGACTCCGAGGCGAACTCGGACTGCGGCGCGCCCGGCGCGCGGTAGGCCGCGGTCTTGGGCTTGTTCACCACCACGTCGTAGCCGTCCACGAGCTGGTGTTCGATCTCGTATGGGGCGAAGACGCACATGGCGGCGGCCCCCACCGGGGAACCTGGATAGCCGCCCGCCTCGAAGGCGAGGTAGGCCTCGGCCGCGGTCAGTGTGCCGTCCTTCTTGGCGCCCATCTTGACGCGCATGTAGGTACCTGACGTTGGTCCCGTCGCCTGCAGCACGGCATCGCGTTCCATCGTCATCTGGACCGGCTTGCCGGTCAGCTTGGAGAGCATCGCTGCAACCGGCTCGAGATAGATCGGGATCTTGCCGCCGAAGCCGCCGCCGATCTCCATCGGCACGACTTTGACACGAGAGACCGGGATACGCAGCAGCTCGGCCACGCTGTCGCGCACGGGGAAGGAGCCTTGCGTGCTCGTCCAGATCGTCAGTGCGCCATCTTGGTTCCAGAAAGCAGTGCCGTTGTGCGGCTCGATGTAGCCCTGATGCACCATCGTCGTTTCGAACTCGCGCTCGATCACGACATCGGCTTCCTCGAAGCCCTTCGCCACGTCGCCCTTGCTGAACTGAATGTGACTAGCAATGTTCGAGGGCTTGTCCGACTTCTCACCGGCGATGTCGCTGGTGTGCAACTCCTCGTGCAGCAGCGGAGCGGACTCCAGCATGGCGTCCCGCACGTCGAGCACGGGCGGCAGGGGCTCATAGTCCACTTCGATCAGCGCGATCGCATCTTCTGCGATGTGCGGATCCGTGGCGGCCACCGCAGCCACGGCGTGCCCGCTGTAGACGACCTTGTCCGAGGCCAGGATGTTGTCCATCAGCCATTTGAGCTTGGGCCCGTCATCCCCGAGGTCCGCTAGTTTGTCGGGCGCCGCCGGGAAATCCGCATTCGTGACGACAGCCTTGACGCCCGCTAGCGCCGCAGCCTTGGAGGTGTCGATCGACTTGATCCGCGCGTGCGCATGCGGGCTGCGCAGGACTTTGCCGATCAGCATGCCGGAGAGCTTGAGGTCGGCGCCGTACTCGGCGCGACCGGTGACCTTGTCCACGCCATCGTGACGGATCGGCCGGGTGCCGATGACCTTGTAATCGCTGGTAACCACTGATTCCCCCTATGCCGCTGTTCCAGCTAGGCGTTGATTTGAGCGGCGGCCTTCTCGACCGCACGAATGATCTTGTCATACCCGGTGCAGCGACAGAGGTTGCCCGCCAACCAGAAGCGGATCTCGTGCTCGCTGGGGTTGGGATTCTCCTCCAGCAGCGCCCTCGACGCCATCAGAAAGCCCGGCGTGCAGATGCCGCACTGCAGCGCAGCCTCTTCGAGGAAGGCCTGCTGCAGCGGGTGCAACGTCTCGCCTTCGGCCAGGCCTTCGACGGTTTGCACGTCCGCGCCCTCAACCTCGGCCGCCATGACCAGGCAGGCGTTCACGATCCGGCCGTCGAGGATGACGCAGCAGGCGCCGCAGTTGCCGTTGTTGCAGCCTTCCTTCGCCCCGGTCAGGCCGATGCGATCGCGTAGCGCCTCAAGCAAGCTGTCGCGCTCACTGGCCAAGAACTCGGTCGGCTCGTCGTTGATGTTGGTGTTGATGATGATGCTGTCGCTCATGCGTCCAACCCCCGTGATCGATTGGCGGCGCCCAGAATCACGCGTTGCGTGAGCACTCCGGACAGATGTTTGCGCTGCTTAATCGAACCGCGCATATCGTCGATCGGCGTCGCCGCCTCGCGTGCCGCGGCGGCGGCGGCGGCGATCGTCTCGTCCGTCAACGCGTTGCCCACCAGGGCCTCGCCGGCGGCCGGTACGAAGAGCGGGGTGGCTGCCACCGCCCCGATCGCCACGCGCGCCTGCGTCACCGTGTCGCCATCGAGCTGGAGACTGGCAGCGGCGTTGACCACGGCGATGTCCATCTCGTTGCGTGGGATGAAGCGCAAGAAGCGCGCGCCGCTGTTGGGGCGCGGAGCGGGGAAGGAGATCGAGACGAGCAGTTCCCCGTCGGCGAGCACATTCTGCCCCGGGGCGGTGCAGAAATCTTCGACCGGCACGGAGCGGGTTCCGCCCGGTCCCGCGATGTTCGCCGTTGCTTCCAGCACGATCATCGGTGGGATGCTGTCCCCCGCCGGCCCGGAGTTGCAGAGGTTGCCCCCCAAGGAGGCGCGGCCCTGAATCGCCGTTCCGCCGATCAGCGAGGCGCAGTCGACGATGGCCGGGTACGCCTCCTGGATCTGTGCATTGTTGTAGAGCTGGTAGCAAGGTGTTGCGGCGCCGATCGTGAGGCCGGCGTCGGCATCGAATTCGATTGCCATCGTTTCCGGGATGGCTTTGATGTCGACGAGCACGTCGACATCTCGGGTTCGTTCTCGCGCGTTGACGATGAGATCGGTGCCGCCTGCGAGGACCCGGGCCCCAGGGCCGTTGTCCGCGAGCAAGCTCACCGCTTCGTCCACCGTAGTCGCGCGTGCATATTTCAATGGCTGCACGTAGTCAATCCTCCTTGCGCACGTCAGGCAGGCCGCAGTGGAGGATAGCCGATTCA